>CAXTCQ010000129.1:0-22527 GCA_964242965.1 uncultured Calothrix sp.
AATTTAAAATTTAAAATTATATTTATTGCTTTCCCCTCTTGCCCTTCCCCCTTCCCCCTTATGCTAGCAGCCTTACTTTACGGTCAAGAAGATTTGCGTCTCGAACAAGTAGCTGACCCGACACCCGCAGCAGGGGAAGTCGTCATCCAAGTTGGGATTGCGACGACTTGCGGTACTGACTTGAAAGTATGGCGACGGGGGGGACATGCGAAAATGCTTAAACCGCCAACTTTATTTGGACATGAGGCAGCAGGGGAAGTTGTCGCAGTTGGGGAAGGTGTGACGAATTGGAAAATTGGGGATCGAGTTGTGGCGAATAACTCTGCACCCTGCATGAAATGCTTTTTTTGTCAACGTCAAGAATATTCGCTTTGCCCGAATTTAACTTGGAATAATGGCACATTCGCGCAATATCTAAAGATTCCCGCGCCGATAGTGCAGCATAATTTATTGTCGGTTCCCGATGATTTACCTTACGAATTAGCTGCAATGACCGAACCGTTAGCTTGCGTGTTGCATGGGGTAGCACGTTCTAATGTAAAAGCGGGTGACAGGGTTGTGTTATTAGGAGATGGGGCAATTGGGTTGATGTTTGTTGCCAAATTAGCCCACGACCATGAGGTATCCGTTATCGTCTTTGGTGGTAACGAGCAAAGATTGGAAATAGCGAGTAAATTGGGTGCTGTAAAGACATTCAACTATCGGCATTTAGATATTCCCAGCACGGTGAAGGAACTGACTGCGGGGTTGGGTGCGGATATAGTTATCGAAGCGACAGGAGTACCGAGTGTTTGGGAAAGTGCTGTAGCATGTGCGCGTCCCGGTGCGACTGTGAATTTATTCGGTGGATGTCCGAAAAATACGGCAATTTCTGTCAGTACAGAGCAATTACACTACAGCGAACTGACTTTAAAGGGTGTGTTTCATAATACACCGCATTTTGTCCGAGAAGCGCTTTCATTGATTGCGAGTCGCAAAATTCCGTTTGAATTATTGATTAGCGAACAGCGTCCGTTGCAAGATTTGGAACAGGTGTTTGTAGATATGAAAGAGCGTAAAGCGATTAAAGTGGCAATGAAACCGTAAAATTGGCTTCTTTTGACCTTCTCGTGAGGTTTAGATCCCCGACTTCGCAGGAGTTGTCGGGGATCTGATTTTCTCGACAAGTCATGCATTAATGGCTTTTAAATTAAAGGTAAAGTGATGATAAATTCAGTACCTTGACCGAGTTGAGAGTTTACAGCAATTTGACCGTCGTGTTTCGACTCGATAATTTGTTTAGCAATAGCTAATCCTAAACCAGTTCCTTTGCCGACTGCTTTAGTGGTAAATGAATGGTCAAAAATTCTTTTTTTAACTTCTTCATCCATACCTTTAGCATTATCGGCAATGCTTATTTGAACTCGATTATTTTCTATGAAAGTGGTAATTTTAATCTGGTTGGGATTCGCTTTAATCTCTTTCAAATTTCTTGCTTGGTTTGATTCTTCTAATGCATCAATTGCGTTAGCGAGGATATTCATGAATACCTGATTTAATTGTCCAGCGAAACACTCGATTTTGGGAATATTACCGTATTCGGTAATAACTTGAATTGCTGGACGCTGTCCTGAAGCCTTGAGACGATGTTTAAGAATGAGAATTGTACTATCTAAACCTTCGTGAATATCAAATGCTTGCTTGAAGTTGGTATCGGCACGCGAAAAAGTGCGTAAACTGGTGCTAATATTTTCTAGGCGATCGCAAGCGAGAATCATCGCATCGAGCATTTTGGGAAAATCTGCCAAAGTGTAATCGATGTCGGTTGACTTGGCATGTGCAAGAATTTCTTTACTCTTGTTGGGTAAAATTTCTTGATAAAGTTGGAGATGTTTGGCTACATCTATAAAAGCGGGGAATTAGCTGTGTTTCATCGCACGCTGTACCAACTAATATATGCGGTTGGGGAGATGGCTCTGTCAGATTTAGCATTACCTGCCGTATCATACTAATATATAGTTGAGTGGATTCATCGGCTATTTGCGTTGTCAATGCTTGATGGTAGAGTTGGGAGATTGGTAACAACTCAGTGAGTGGCTTTCCTAAATATTGAGATACATTTATTTTATTAAAGTATCCCACACCTGCGTAGGCAAAATCTCCACAGTCCAAAGCTGCCTGCGTGCCGAATTGAATCAAGTTTAAGCTATTGCTAAGTGGTTGTTGCCATTGGCTGAAGATTGCCACGCTTACTTTTATTTTTCCTTCAATATAGAGGTTGGGTAATTTATTTAGTAACTTGAGGGAAAACTGCCCCATTTGATAACTTGCTTCTAGTTCCTGCAAATTTGATAAAATAATGCTGTAAGCTGCATAAAAACTAGATGACCAAATACAATTACCTTGTTGAAGAGATTTCTGTACGCCCAAAAATGTTAATAGTGCCATTAATGACTGCGAACAGAAATATGCTGGAAAGAAAATTAAATTACAAATTCGCAGTACGATAATAGTTTCTGGATTTGTCACGCTATATTATTCCCAGAAATGCATACACATTAACACTAAAGCTTTTAAGTGCTATGTTGAAATTTTGTATTTTCCCCAACGGATGCAGTGAATTTCCTTGAAAAAGGGAAAACTATAATTACCCCCACATAAATTGATTATTAAAGATGTAGGTTGGGGAATCGCTGTATAAGTAATAACCAGGAAAATGCTAAAAAAACCACTACTTCATTTACTTTTACCCTTTACCTTCTTACTTTTCCCGTCCCACGCTAACGCACTTCCCGGACAAGCAACCGAAGAAGTTGGTGCTTGGATAAAAGCACACCCAACATTAAAACCTAATAGTGGTGAGCGTTTTTTCATTCAAAAAAGTGACACCGCAGCGCAGCGCTTTACCTTCCAAGCATCGGTATTACCTCCAGGTGTCGTCGGATTTCCAAAAGACCGCAGTAAAATTCGTACCGAACGGTTGGCAATGTACGATGCTATCAATGGGATGAGCTTTGAAAGGTTACAAGAATCGCTGCGGATAATCTATGGTCTAGACATATACCAAGATTTTCAACAGGCTCAGTCAATTTACGCATATCCAAATCAAAGCGCTATCAACTCAGCCCGATTAGCGAAAACCCCTATCCGCGAAGCATTGCGAGGAGAATTGAGGGTCGGCGATCGCTATGCCTATTGGATAGAAATAGCTAAACCGAAGACTGGTATAGCTTATACAGGTCAAATGACCGTATTACTAAAAACTGACCTCGATAAACTCGAAGCCGAATTGCGAAATCGGTAGTTTAAAGCGAGTAGGGAGTAGGGAGTAGGGAATAGGGAGTTAGGAGTTAGGAGTTAAGAATTATAATTTTGTGATTTTCTTCAACTCCCTCCATTTCCCCCCACTCCCTACTCCCTACTCCCTACTCCCTAACTACTGCCATACTCCAGAAAAAATACTTTCGCAGGATGTTCCGATTCTTAGTAAATCTTCTTTGAGTAGGGGGGGCCAATCAACTCCTGCTTTGCGTCCTGCGGCAAATGTATGTTGCGTTTTTATTGTTAATAAAAATAAAGCGTAACAAAGTTCGCGGTCGAGTGTTGTGGCTTCTTTCAGCCCTTCAAACACGACTTTTAACGCAAGTAAGATTGAAGTTATCTGACCGGGTATAGGTGACTTACCCTGCTGCATTCGTATCAACAAGGCATCTGGGTTGTCTTCTTTTGTCAGGGTTTGGTCAATAAGGACTTTGCGTGCGGTATCGTAATTCATTATTTTAGAGTAGCGCACATGTGTAACCTATATTTAATGGCAATTAAATATAGGTATTTGTCGTTTGTCCTTTGTTCTTTACCCCTTACCCCTTACCCCTTTTCGCGTATCTTAAGCCATTGCTACCATTAGTTGTTCTGCCATTTCAAAGTTAGCGGTGACGTTTTGCACATCGTCTAACCCTTCGAGGGTATCGATTAACTTGAAAAGCGATCGCGCTTGGTCTGATTCGGTAACTTCAACGCTGTTACCGGGTATCCACCGTAATTCCACATCGGTAACTTTGAAACCTTGTTTTTTCAGGGTTTGACTGAGGGTTTCTAAATCGGGGACTTCGGTAAATACTTCGGCTGTTTCTGCCTCGGTCATTTCGTAAGATTCTGCACCACCTTCGAGGGATGCTTCGAGTAACTTTTCTTCATCTTTAACACCTTCGACAACACACACACCTTTTTGATTAAACATCCAGCTAACACAGCCAGTTTCACCGAGGTTGCCACCGTTTTTACTAAAAGCAACGCGCAAATCGGCAGCAGTACGATTGCGGTTATCGGTGAGTGCTTCAACTAAAATTGCTACACCACCCGGACCATAACCTTCGTAGCGAATAGCCTCGAATGCGCTGCCATCGTTAAAAGTACCAGCACCCTTTGCGATCGCGCGTTCGATATTATCATTGGGTATGCTCGCTGCTTTGGCTTTTTCAATCGCGGTACGAAGTTGGAAGTTTCCCGCTGGGTCAGGAATACCGCTGCGTGCTGCCACAATAATCGCTCGTGAAAGCTGCGTAAAGGTTTTACCCTTTTTCGCATCAACAACAGCTTTCTGGCGTTTAATATTTGCCCATTTACTATGTCCTGCCATAACCTGAAATAATCAAAAATATCTAGCTCTATTCCAAAATAAGATAAAAATCGCCTTTAACCACGACATCCAGCGCAACCCATATCACTACTGTCAATTATAATTACGTCATATACAACAGAATTCAGAAGACAGGAGGCAGAATAGGAGACAGAATAAATATAGGAAAAAAGGCTTTATATATGGTTTTTTGACTTCAGCGCTGTACTTCATTTACTATATTACTTAAAACTATTTGTACTATCACTTAGGATACAATTCTATCTAATTATTACAGTTGAATCAATAGTTGTAAAACTCAATTATGACAGAATCATCATCATTTGAAAAGCCTAAAGTTAATCTAGATGCAAGCAAGATAAATTTTACAAGTAATTTATTTTTTTATCTAGGTTTATGTTTGCTTTTAACCCATGAAATGGATGCAATCAGGCTACAAGAGTGGAAAATGTTTTTATTCCTGTCTCAAATGCAGGAAGAAATCGGATATTTAGTATTTACAGCTATCCATATCCCAGTTTACGTTCTCTTATTTTGGGGACTTTTGAGAAATCAAACTAATGGTGGTAATCGGACTTTAATAATTGGATTAGATATTTTCTTTATTATTCATTTATTTCTTCACATTTTTTTCATAAATCATATTAATAATCAATTCAAATCATTGTTCTCATGGGGATTAATTATTGGAATCGCAATCAGCGGAGCAATTGATTTATTCCAAAATCTAAAAATTAAAAGTCAAATACCCGCAGCGTGAGACCGTAGGGTGCGTTAGAGATAGCGTAACGCACCGTCCCTAATTCTCAGTGCGTTAACTCTACAACAACAAACCATTTAGATGTCTATCTAACTTTTATGCAACCTATTCCCATCTTCCACAATCCCAAAACCAAGCGCAAAAAAGCTTTCGGCTACTTCAGTCGATTACTAATTCTACTCCTCGCAACCATCTTCACCGTTACAGGATGCCAAATAATATCTAATCAAAAAACTAGCGAAGTCATCAATTTAACCCTATGGCAAGGAGTAAACCCACCCCCTAACCGCGATGTCTTGCAAAAACTTGTCGATAAATTCAACAAGACCCATACCGATATCCAAGTCGAATCGCTGTATGTTGGACAGCAAGACCAGCAAATGCCGAAGATTTTAGCAGCAGTCGTCGGTAATGCACCTCCAGATTTACTTTGGTTTAACCCAACTATTGGGGGGCAATTAGTCGAACTCGATGCGTTGGTACAACTTGATGAAATGCTGGAAAAGTCACCAGTCAAAGAAGAAATCGATAAAGCACTGTTTGAGTCGATGGAATACAAAAGTAAAATTTGGTCTGTACCGTTTGCAACAAATAATGTCGGTGTTTTCTACCGTCCAAGTTTATTCAAAGCAGCGGGAATCACTCAATTACCTAAGACTTGGGACGAGTTGCGACAGGTAGCAAAAAAACTGACCCGCGATACCAATGGTGATGGAAAAATTGACCAACATGGAATGTTTTTACCGCTGGGTAAAGGTGAATTTACGGTGTTTACCTGGTTGCCGTTTATGTGGGGTGGTGGGGGTGAGTTGATAAATGGTGAAAGTCAAGTAGCCGCAGCAGTAGATATATCAAATAATCGGGGTGCGGTATCAGCGTTACAATTTTGGCGCGATTTAATCGCAGATGGTTCTGCGGTGCTATCGGGACCCGAACGGGGTTATGAAACTGATGCATTGCTAGCGGGTAAAGTCGCAATGCAGCTAACGGGACCTTGGACGCTGGGACAGCTTCAAGCTACTGGTGTTGATTTTGGCGTATTTCCCATACCCGCTGGGCAACGTCCGGCAACAAGTATTGGTGGAGAGAATTTATTTTTGTTCAAAACGACACCCAAACGGCAAAAAGCTGCGTTTAAGTTTGCCGAATATGCATTAAGCGAAGAATTTCAGACTGAATTGGCGCTAGGGACAGGTTATTTACCGATTAATGTCAAATCGCGCCAAAATCCCAAGTATTTAGAGTTTGCAAATAAGCAACCTGCTGTGAAGGTATTTTTAGACCAAGCTCAATTTGGTCGCAGTCGTCCAATTTTCCCTGGTTACAATCGCGTTTCAGAAAGTTTAGGTCGGGCAATTGAAGCAGTTTTGTTGAATAAAAGTACCCCCACAGAAGCATTGAAGCAGTCGCAGCAGCGGTTGGATTTGATTTTTAAATAGGAGGGGAAGAGGGTGTTGCTGTTCGTAAAGGGGAAACGCTTCGATTGATGCTATTAGTTAAAATATGACCAATTAAGTTTAACCCAAAAATATTTAATTAAAATGTCAGAACTACCAAAAACCTTAGACGATGCAGTTGCCCAAGCTAGCGTTGCAACCATTGCTGCAATTGCCGATGGTTACAAACGTCTGCAAGTTGAATTGCTATTCCCCGAACTCAAATTCATGCCAGTCGCACAGCAATTCGTACCCGCATTTGCATCCTACGGAGATAAACTCAAAATATTTTTTGCTGATGCGGGTGCTTGTGCCCTAGCGCGTCGGCAATGGGCAGATTTACCCTATAAAATCGAAGACATTGGTATGGCAAGGACAGCATCAATCCAGTCAAAAGTCAAGCCAGAAGATGAAATATTCTTATTTATTGCACCAACTTCACTAGAAGTGTCCCAATTAGAACAAATTTGCCAAGAAATCGGGGAACGTCCATTCATTTTACTCAATCCCCGCCTCGAAGATGCAGGAATAGTAGGTATAGGTTACACAGCAAGACAAATTCGTTCGCGATTTATCAGCACTCTCGAATCCTGTTATTACCTGCGTCCAATTGATCAAGAAGCGGCAGTACTTCGCAGCTATCCAGGAATGTGGGAAGTGTGGGTCGAAAATGCAGGAGACTATCAAAAAGCTGTAGAGTTACCCAACAAGCCATCGGGTGAGGAAGTTGATACAATTTTGGCAAAAGGACAACCCGCAACAACTGTTAACGGTAAAACCATACCAGCCAAAAAGCCTAGTATATTACGCGATTTGCAGCGATTTTTAAAAGCTTTGAGTAATTGAGGGAGTAGGGAGTGGGGAGTAGGGAGTAGGGAAGACAAGGAAGACAAGGAATACAAGGAAGGCAAGGAAGAATTACTCTCGCTTTTTTTCGTCTCCCCCGTCTCCCCCGTCTCCTCTTCTTCCCTACTCCCTACTCCCTACTCCCTACTCCCTAATTTGACTGAATCCGTGCATCAAGTATTTTCTTAATGCGATCGCGTGTCTCCAAAATATGTGCCTTGGTATACTCGTCTTTAGAATCCACCGATTTCAATTTTTCATCAAGCTGTTTTAATTTATACCAAGCAATTGTCCGAGCATCTTCGGGGAAGGCGCTGCGTTCTTCGCCTTTGCGGAGTACCATTGCGGTTAAAAGCTCTAAATACTGCCTTTGTAAGCCGCGTCGCAAGCTAGAAATTTTGATTTCTCGGTTCTTGGATTTTATTACCTCCGTCCAAATTCCTGATTGCAAGGTATCAAACAATTCTGGTATCGTCAGTGCTTTATCCGTTGGTGTTTTGAGTTCGATATCTTTGAGACGCGATAGGCGATCGCCTGATAATAAGTCTACCAGTACCGAGGTTTGGATAAACATGACTAAATCGTGAATCGGAAAATCTAATCTTCCAGTTCGCGGGGTACTTCCCCAATGTCTCCACCGCGAAGGTGCTAATTTATTCAACAAATCGGGTGGGAAATTAAATGCATCTTCGGCAAAGACGTATTTTTGTAAAGTTGCTAATGCTTGCCTTTGCTGTTCGACCGAGACTGGTGCAAATGGTAAGCGTTTGTCACCTTCGTTGGCACCAACTCGGTAAAATGACTGACCGCCGATGTATTTTGTTGCAAAGTACAAGTTCTGAAAATAATTGCCCAATACCGTCCCAAACCTCTCGCTCACGTCGCTATAACTCTCATCAGACGAGGGATAGCGCTTATTAATCAAATCCCACAATTGCCGCGAGTTATCTAACTGCCACTGTGAATAAAGCAACACATTGCCGCTGTTATCCCATGCATTTACCGTCGGGTCGAGGTCAAACATATCCTCATCGGTTGAGTAAGTCAACTCCGGTCTTACTGCCGATTCCTGGGCTAATTTCTGCAAAAATGGCTTTTCTGTGACTGCGGTTGCGGCTGGAATTGGTGTATAACCGTACTTAATCGCCCAATCATCATAGGGTCCGACCATAGTCGGAAAATAATTCCCTTGTTTGGTTCCTTTCGGGGCAATATTTGGTGGAATATAATCCATCACCGATGCAGTTAAACCGCGTTTGCTAGTAACATCGGTATCGTTCATATCCTCCGGTTTTAGCAGGTTACTACCTCGGAAGTTGTGCCGCAAACCTAAAGTATGTCCAACTTCGTGGGCAATAATTAAGCGTAGGTATTGATTAATATAGGTTTTGACTTGTTCGCTAGTTGGCTGAAGGTTGGGTAACATTGTCATTGTCATCTTGCCAAACGCAAACTGATTCACCGCTTCTATCCCGTAACATAAATCGTATTCCCCTGCCATTCGGGAAAGATGACCGAGAAAACGACTAAATGAGGGTTGATTGCTTTGTCCAAAAGCTTTTGCTTCCAAACCATTGCCACACAACATGCGATTTTGCATCAATGTGGAAATCGAGGTACGATTTTGAGTTTGATTTTGGGTTTGATTTTGGGTTTGATTGGGTTGAACAATTTGGCGATAATCATTTTTAAGGGCGCGAACAAAGCTAGCATCGACAAGAATATCTGCATCGAAAATCTCGCCAGTTAACGGATTTACCCGCGATGGTCCCATTGCAAAGTAACCATCAACGGTATTAATCCAGCGAATCGTATTGTAGCGAATATCGGCAGGGTCCCATGTCGCATTATCGGGCATTTGCTGAACTTGGATTGCATCTTGAAATCCCGCTTGAAGAAAAGCTTGATTCCACATCAAGACACCTTGTTTAATTGCATCGCGGTATTCATAAGGAACCGCGTTATCAATCCAAAACACAATCGGTTTTTTGGGTTTGGAAATTGCTGCATTCGGGTCTTGTTTTTCCAAATTCCAGCGGTTGATGTACCGCATAAATGGGTCGTTGCGGTCGTCGTTCGATAAATCTTGGTAAGCTGTGATAAAGTATCCTACCCGTTCATCGGCTTGGCGAGGACGATAATTATTTTCGGGGAGTTGCGACATACTATAGTGAATTCGCAGCGTAAACCCGCGACTATCAGCTAAAGTATCGAAACTCGGCAATCCCGGTTCTTTACCGCGTCCACTACCCCCTCCAACAAAATTTAAGATTGACTCAATTTCAATATTTTGTGGAAATGCTTTGGCATTACCAAAATACGATTGTTCGCTAGTAGCTGCAACTCCCAAACTCGATGATAAACCAGCGATATCAGTTAATAATAAGTCGCCCAAATCAATCAAAACCGTTTTGCGTTCGGCGTTGATACTTTTAATGGGAATATTATAAAGCACAGAATCGCTAAACGAACGGGCAAGCGATCGCGCTTGGGGGTCGCCTTCACGGGTACGAAAATTGACATTGCGAACTACAAACTGCAAGTTGTTATTTACCCGTTGAAAGTAAAACAAAAAGTCTTGCAATGGCATTCCGCTATAAACCCCACCTTCTCCGATACCCGATTCTAAAGTTGCTGTTGTTAAAAAATTCTTATTTAGCTGTTCGGGCTTAATTTCTAAATAGACTTTATTCTTTTCTTTGTTTCGATAAAGTGTAAATAACCCAGTTAATTTTTCTGTATCTTTAATTACATCGTCAAACGGTTCTAATTCATCCCGTTTAGGTGATTTCGGGCTATCATCCGGCTTTTTGTCTACGCTTGCCGGAGTTTTTCCAGTTAATAACTGCGGTTGCTCGCTAATTTTTTTTGTATCTTTAACTACCCAAATATATTTCTGCGGCTGAACCTGTTGATTTTTATTTAACACCCACACCTGTCCCGGTGCCAATTGTGGCTTAATCCCGTTTTCTTTTTTCCCCGTAGAACGAATTTTGATCCTATTCTCAACGATAGTGTTTGCAAGCGTACTGACTGCAAGCGTTTTCACACTCGCACCTGCAATCCCCAAAATCAAACCATGCAACAAGATAACCCAACAAGTTAATCGCTTCATCCAAACCATCCTACTTATGATCGACTTCAAGCAAACAGCCTTACAGCTTCAAAACCTGACGAAAAAAGAATAAAACGAGTGAAAAGGAAAATCCTGATTTCACAGGCTTTTTATCCTTTGCCCTTTCCCCTTTGCCCTTTCCCCCTTCCCCTTTACCCTTCCCCAAGCTCGATCGCATCTGAGGGCATTTTAACCGCCTAATATCAAGCAGTAAAATTTTTAGTTTTTTTGTACTGTTTTACTATAGTATTTTTGATAACAACTACACGGGTGTTTGTCTCAACTGATGATACACCACACGTCAGTGTTATTGTCTGTACTAAACAGTACGTATTATTTTTAGCTCCAACTAGTAAAGTTGGGTGAAATAGCATAAATAAATAAATTGCCAAACTTATCTTTACTGACAAGCAAAATGCTATTTTACTAGACATTTTATTTTGGCGAAGGAGAAAAACCAAGTTTGCTTCGGGAGGAACGATTAGTAGCTGTCTTTTCGCACAAAAACATGGTATTTGATAGAACTAGTTACTAAGTTGTTTTACAACCTCTTATTGAGTCTAAATATTCAGACTAGCCTTCAAAAAAATATACAATTTCGTATCAGCGGATACAGCAATGTGGCATTTACCTCAAGTTTGGCAGCGTTTGAGAACTTACATGAGTATGTCTTGGTTTGAAAAACTAGGAGAAGCTTCTCCAATGACCAAAGTCGTACCGACATTAATAAAAAATGTCAAAAGGCAAGACGAAAAGTTGGAATCATCCGATCAAAATTTACATGAATTGCTAATTGATGAAAAGCTGTGCCAAAGCTTATTAGAACTGGCATCAGATAATCATTTAACGTGGTTAGTTAGCGATAGCGACTTTGATGCAGAAATATACAATTTACTCGGTGATGAAGCACTCAAACCCGAAATTGTCGAAGCAATCACGAGTAAGCTAGTTACAAGGGCGGAATTTTGCCTGATTCCGATTTTTCAGCGCTTAGAAAATTTTTATCGTCGCTGGTGTCAAGGAGAATTCATCGACGCAGCACCTAGTAATAATTTGCCACAACAAAAGATGCTGGAAATACAAGCCAAAAATGTCCAAATGGGGCTACGGCAGGTAGACATATATACCGGACTTAATGTAATGATTTTGCTTTTAGAATTGCACCGTTACGCACAACAGCAGGACGAACTTAAACAAAAAATAATCTTTTACCCTTCCGGACAAGCCGATACCGAAAGCTTCTTCACATCCCAGCTATTGCGTGCCATAAATTACAGCGACGCGATTGAAATTGGTAACTTCACTAGCATTGTTGGTGAATTCCTCAAAGGTGGCAATTTCAGCGGTGCTTACCTTGGAGATGCGAACCTGACAGGGGCAAACTTCAGCAATGCCAATCTAACTGGTGCGTACTTTGGCGATGCGAACCTGACAGGTGTAAACTTCAGCGATGCTAACCTTGGTGCAGCAAGCTTCAACGATGCCAATCTTAGCGGTGCAAACCTTAATGCCGCAAACCTCCGTCGTACCGACTTTAGTAGTGCCAATCTTAGCGGTGCAAACCTCAATGATGCCGATTTAGGCAGTGCCAACCTTAGCAGCGCCGACCTAAGTAGTAGTAGCCTTGATAGTGCCGACCTCACTGGTGCAAACCTCACTGGTGCAAACCTCCGCGATGCCAACCTCAAGAATGCCAATCTCAAACACGCGCTAATCTTTGGTGCTAATCTTAGCGGTGCGAACCTCAGCCACACCGACCTGACCAGCGCTGACCTTTGCCGCGCCGATGTCAGCGGTGTAGACTTCAGCAATGCGACCCTTCAAGGTGCTAACCTTAGCGATAGCATTCTATTTAGTGCCAATCTCAACAACGCCATTCTCCATGCAGCCGACCTGAGTTATGCCAAACTCAACGGTGCTAAACTTTTGGGTGCAAACCTTGAAGGTGCAATACTTTTGGGTGCAGACCTAAACGGTGTAGACCTTAGTAACGTTATTCTTAGCGAAGCCGACCTCAGCGGTGTCACCCTTAGCGAAGCCGACCTAAGTCATGCCAATCTTAGCGAAGCGATTTTATTGGGTAGCGACCTAAGTTATGCCAATCTCAACAGCGCTAACCTCAGCGGTAGTAATCTTGCAGGTGCAATTCTTAGCGGTGCCGACTTAAGTCATACCGACCTGAGTTATGCGATTCTTAGCGGTGCAGATTTGAGTGATGCGAATCTTGACGCGATCGCATG
Source organism: uncultured Calothrix sp. (assembly GCA_964242965.1). GTDB lineage: Bacteria > Cyanobacteriota > Cyanobacteriia > Cyanobacteriales > Nostocaceae > JANNFJ01. Next base: position 13,016 of record CAXTCQ010000129.1, read on the forward strand.
GAACGAAAACCAAACTTGGTCTGGAGTGCGCGGGTTAGAAACTGCGTTGAATGTACCAGTAGCGTTGAAGGAGAAATTAGGGCTAGGGAGTTAGGAGTTCTTGTGTTAGGAGTTCTTGTGTTAGGAGTTAATAATTATTTTCTTCTCCCCTACTCCCCTACTCCCCTACTCCCCTACTCCCTATTAACCTGCTGTTCCCAGTCTTTACCGACTTGGATGCTAATATCCGAACCAAGATTACCAGTGCTTTCAACGCGAACTTCACCGAAACCGAGGGCATTGCGAATCGATTCGGCGCTGTCGTTATCACCTTGTTGGGCGACAATATGAGTTACTTGTAAAGGTTCACCCCAGCTTTTTGCGATGTAAACGTTGCGATAACCAGCTTTAGCAAGGCTTGTAATTAATGGTTGGAGATTAGTTTTTTCATCACCTGTATTGTCCTGAATCGCCACGCGCAACGAACTTGGTTCGCTGGTTTGCGCTTGGGTGTTGGTCTGTAAATCAAAATGTTGTGCCATTGTTTTGGCAATGCGATCGCTATCCGGTACCCAGTAACTAGCGTTGAATTCGTTTTTTTGGCTAAATCGACCGGGAACCAGTAACTGTAGTATATTCGAGCGATTTGTGCGGGCACCGTACCCGGCAAGTGCTAGCAATTCCTCAACTGTTAAGTTGGTGTCTATATGTTCCTTGACAACATTCAAAACTTCTGGTAAACGTGCCAGAGTTGCCGGATTGAGGGTCTGATCCATTAGCGCTCGCATCACCATTTGCTGGCGCTGAATCCGACCGATGTCGCCATTTTCATCATGACGGAAACGTAACAATTGCAACGCTTTCTCACCGTCTAGGTGTTGCTGCCCTTTCTTCAAATTAATATATAAATGCTGCGAATCATCTTGATATTTCATATCTCTGGGGACATATACCGTTACACCTCCCAAAGCATCAATCAGCTTGGCAACCCCTAGCACATTAATACGCACGTAGCGGTCAATTCCGACACCATCAAGCAAATTATTAACGGTTTTAGCAGTTAAAGCTGGTCCACCGTGGACATTGGCAGCGTTAATTTTTTTAACCCCGTGTCCTTCCACCTCGACGCGAGTATCGCGGGGAATCGACAGCATTTTTAAATTTTTCTTGGACGGGTCGAACCGCATTAATAGCATGACATCAGATAAACCATCAAAGGAATTTACCTGCGGGAGATAGCGAAGATTTTGAGCATCGGCAGGAGGATTTTTAACATCGGTCGGAAGTACGCTCATCCCCATGACCAGGATATTGACGGGACGGGTTAACTCTGAAAAACGCAACCCACTGCCGCTAATGCGATCGCCATCAAATACAGCTGCCTCGTCCGGGCTGAGATTCGCTTGCATCAAGGGGGTACTGCTCAAAGAAACCGCAAGTAATGCCCCAGCAGTTGCTGACACCATAGCAATGCCGCTCATTCCCACCCAAAACCATAACCAGCGTCCGGATTTGGTGGTATTGTTCTTATCGGTTGGGTTCGAGGTATCGCTGGAATGGTTTTCTTCCGCAGAAGTTCTTTGAATGGTCACTGACTTCCTCACACTTAAATAAAATAGTACTTACCGAGCCTGCTATAAATACGCAGATAAATTCTTATTACAATCATTAACTATTCGATAAGGTCTATGCCCTGTGGGGGAGAATTCCCCCAGCACCATATCGGAGTAGCGGCACGGTCCTGTATCGATATAACGGTCAACTCTGAGATTATTAATGCTAAATATTGCACTAAGCGTGTTAATAAGAACACCTGTAACAGTATTTCTCCTCTTTTTTCGCTCCCAATTGCGCTACATCCGGAGATGTTTTATTGCAGTATGGCAACATTTAAGCTAATTTGACTAGACTTGTAAGTACATTTTTGATGAAATAAAAGTGAACTAGTATAACTACGTAAAAATCTCACGTACTAATAGATTAAGAAATATACTTACCAAGCACGCGCTCGGCAAAGCGGCTCAATCCTGGCAGACGTTGCGTTTGACCTCGAACTGTACGGAAAATCAACCAAACACAAACCAAAAAATAACCCGATGTGAGAAACGTATTTAAAATCAGTAGACGCAGTGTTAAAAAATCTGATGTATGCTCTGCCCCTGTTGCTAATAATACGTATCCCAACATCCAGGTGAGCGCTAGCGTTATAGACAACCGACTCACAACAAGTTGTTCCCGCGTGCCTTGTCGGCGATAAACTGTCCATAGCGACGGAAAAAAGCCAACGACAGGAAGCATGTACAAAATTAGTTGGAAGGTGGAAGTAGTTCTGTCAGAATTGGACATTGGTAAATCGGGAATATTTTCAAGAATGTTTTCAGCAGTTCCATAATTATAGTTACTGTCAAGAGCGCTGCTTTTTCAGAGAATTCCTCGAATCCTGAATCAGGGGGATGAAAGTAGGTCGTTTAGTTAGAGATAATAATAAATAGATTAAAAATTTCTATACTGTTGTATCCCGCAATCGGCAGATGCAAAAACGCAAGCTCCTTGACTGGTGGCAAACACTAACACCAATTGCTCGAATCAGCGCTCTCGCGCTCTTAGCTCCATTATTGGTACTCAATGGCTGGGCTATTTCCACAACTTTTGAATACTTCCACTCGCTGATTGTCATTTTAGTCGGAGCGTCGGTACTCGCGTTTCTGCTGAATTACCCTGTAAGCTGGATGGAACGCCAAGGTGCTAGGCGCGAACCTGTTGCCATATTAGTATTTTTACTAGCTTTAGCAATATTATTCGCGCTAGGTGTTACGCTTTTTCCCCTCGCATTGACACAAGCACAACAATTGGTGGCACGGATTCCAGAATTGATCGATTCTGGGCGATCGCAATTGATGTTGTTGAATGAAAAAGCTGAATTATTAGGTTTACCACTCAACCTTGATGCTTTGGTAGTGCAAATCAATGACCGCGTTAAAGGACAATTACAGGCTATAGCTGGGCAAGTTTTAAATTTGGCAGTAATTACTGTTACCAGCTTGCTCGATTTCCTACTGACGGTGGTACTGACTTTTTACCTATTGCAGCACGGTGACGAACTTTGGCAAAGTTTAGTCGATTGGCTGCCTATCAGGTTCCGCGAACCATTTTCCCAAACTATTCGTTTGAGCTTTCAAAACTTTTTCCTTACCCAGTTAATCATATCCATTTGTATGGCTTCTGCCCTAATTCCGACCTTTTTGTGGCTGAAGGTGCCTTTCGGGCTATTATTTGGCTTAACAATCGGACTGATGGCGCTAGTGCCTTATGGAGGGTCTGTAGGGATTGCCTTAACGACATCGCTAGTCGCGCTGCAAGATTTCACGATGGGGGGAAGAGTTTTGATTGCAGCGGTAATTGTTCAACAAATTCTCGAAAACTTGATTGCACCCCGGATTTTAGGCAGTTTTACAGGTTTGAACCCGGTTTGGCTGTTGATTTCAGTCTTAACTGGTGCCAGAATTGGCGGATTTTTAGGAGTCGTTTTAGCAGTACCGACTGCTGTCGTCATTAAAGCGGCATTAAGCGCGTTACGAGGCGGACGAAGTAGTGAAGCCGATCCACAAATGGAGGTAGTTGCACCGAAAATCTCAAATACATACGATTCTGCAAGCGAAGTCAATCCGTCTACGACTGTGGCTCCGCAATTGAACCCATAAATACGATACTGCCCGTTTGATTATCGCGTATCGCACAAAAGAACGGGCGGTCAACAACCATTTTAAATGGTTCTTCTGTAGGTGCGGGGGCAGATAATGGCATAATCTCAACACTTGTGGCTGCTGCTGCTTCCGTTCCTTGTTCGTTGACTTCGACAAAAGTTTTATGTTTAACTTCGCTGATGGCGAAATTTTTACCCATTCCCGAAAAATTGGCTTTCTCCGTAAATGCTTCGCCCATTCCCAAGGTTTTTAGGGTATTGTTGAGGGTTACATCGTAATCCATTTTAAATTTCGGCAAGCGAATCGAGCCTTCGCGCTTGTTAAATTCGCTCATCCATTTATCCCAATTTTCAGCATTTAATGTTTGATGAAATGCCTTGAGATTCGAGTTCTCTTTAGGTAGAAATACGTAAAAACTAATTCGACCATTGTTACCGTAAGGTAAACTAACTGCTTGAAATTGTTGATTTTCTAAGTATCGGTAATCACCTTTTTGCGACATCATCGGGTGTTGTTTTTGCTGTCCCGATAAAAGTGAAAACGGATATGATTGAGTCTGTTGCCGATCGAATTCGTTCGTCCAACTACCTTTAAAGTAGATAGCGTTGACTAGAAATAAAACTTGGTCGGGACTGATTTTTTGAACTATTTCGTTAATTTTACCGTTTGTATTTTGCTTCACCCAGTTATTAATAGTACTGCGTGCGCTAGCGTCGGTAAAATTTAAATTTGAGACTTTAGCTTTGTAGAAATCACGATTGCGTTGCAGAAAATCAGGTTTAAACGAAGCATTCTGATTTGCCCATAGCGAATTTGCGATCGCTAACTGTACTTTCGGGTCGGGATTTTCTAAAAGTGCCTTTAAAGCCGCGTTAGAGGAGTTGATTTGCTGTAAGGTCAACCCCTGTAACTCCAATGCTTTCGCCATTCCTTGTTGTGTCGAACCGCTTGCACCGTTGTAAGTCATTGCTAGTGCTAAAGCGACACTTGAAGGTGACACAAATACATTTTTACCCACCTCTTCTTTCAAAACTTCTGAGAATAATTTAAAACCAAACTTAGTATTTGCAGTTACTAATTTTGTATCGGGATTGACAGTTTTTTTCGAGATAGTAGACTCAGGGCCAGGTTGTTGTGATTGAGCAGATGCACTAGTGTCATGATTCAGCGGAGAACATCCAATTACACCCATCAAAACGACACTTGCTGCTGCAAGTGCATATCTTCTTCCTAAACTTACACCGTAGCGTCTTTGAAGAAAGTTTCGACGATTATTTGATTTTTGCTTCATCTAATACCACCTTGATTCCCACAGTCTTTATTGTGACTATGACATCTTCGCATGGGTTCTTATATTGCTGTTACCATTTTGGCAACGTAATTAGAGGAGTAGAGAGTTAGGAGTTCTTGTGTTAGGAGTTAAGAGTTAAGAGTTCTTGTGTTAGGAGTTAAGAGTTAAGAGTTAAGAGTTCTTGTGTTAGGAGTTAAGAGTTCTTGTGTTAGGAGTTAAGAGTCCCCCTGAATCGCGTGTACTAATAATGTACTAGGCGAAGCCTTATTTTTAGGTTATGTCCTCAACCTTTAAACCTAAAAATTGAGCGCAAACACTATTTTTTACTTTCAAATTTTCATGGGCACAAAGCTATAACCCTTACTAATACGTTGAAAAAAAACTTCACCTTAACTCCTAACTCCTAACTTCCAACTCCCAACTCCCAACTCCTAACACAAGAACTCCTAACTCCCTACTCCCTACTCCCTTGTTAGTTTGACTTAATTTTTGGGAACTCTTTACCTATCAGTCTATTGCACGGGTTGGTTCGGTTGTTGAACCCAAAATGTGCTTGGAATGACGAATTCTTGACCATAAATGAATTTATACAAAAATTAAAAGGTACGCTCGGGTTATGAAATTACGTCAAAAGACCTTACTTATCGTTAATATGACGTTGGCTGGTTTAATTGGAGTTCTCTATTTCGCATCTTCAAACATCTTAATGGGCAGCATTCGCAAAGCTGAAGAGAACGAAGCACAACAGACTGTTAAAGGTGTCGAGAATCTTTTGGCACAAAGTCAAGAAAGTTTTAGCAATCGTTATGCTGATTGGTCGGCGTGGGATGATACGTATAAATTTATTCAAGATCGAAATCAAGCATACATTACAAGCAACCTTGTACCAAAGCAGCTAACGGTTTTAAAAGCCAATTACATGGTTTACGTCAACGCAGCAGGAGAGACAATTTACAGTACGGGGTACGACGACAAAAACAAAACCGAATTATCGATACCGCAGGAATTAAGCTCGCGCATCCTCGACCGCAATAACTTACTGTTAAAACGACCCGATACTACAACCAAGCAAACAGGTATTATCGTTTTGCGTGAAGCCATGATGTGGGTGACATCACAACCAATTTTAACAAGTGATGCCACAGGACCCGTGCGCGGTTCGCTAATTATTGGACGTAGAATTGACCAAAGTACAGTTGATGAACTTTCTCGATTAGCCCGTCTGCCACTCAAACTGTACAGATTTAACGATACGCAACTTCCTGCTTCGATTCAAAGCATTCGGACGAAATCCCAACAGCAAAACGTTACAGTTAAACCTTTAAGTGAAGAAAAATTAGCAGGATATCTACTTATTAATGATATTGATGGTAAACCTGGGTTAATATTGCAAGTCGATATCCCTAGAACCACCTACGGGCAAGGATTAGCAAACTTAAAATACTTAATAATTAGTCTTATCTTCGCTGGATTGGCGTTTGACGCAGTAATCATATTTTTGCTCGAACGTTCGATTTTGTCGCGGTTATCGCTGTTAATTTCGGGTGTAAATCGCGTTCGAGATACCAATGACTTAGCATTGCGCTTATCAATACCCGGTCATGATGAAATGTCCAACTTGACCGCAAATATCAATGATATGCTGGGAGCGATCGCGCATTCTGACGAACAGCAAAAGCAAACTCTCGCACAACTTGCAGACGCGAACACCAAAATTCAAATTCTCAACAAAAAACTCAAATCTGAAAACCTGCGTATGGGTGCGGAGTTAGAAATTACGCGGCAACTACAACAAAAAATCTTGCCCAAACCCAAAGAACTAGAACAAATTTCCGACTTAGATATCGCTGGTTTTATGGAACCTGCCTCGGAGATTGGAGGTGACTATTACGACATAATTCAACGCGATGGTCGGGTAACTATTAGTATTGGTGATGTGACTGGACACGGCTTAGAGAGCGGCATTTTAATGGTCATGGTTCAAACCGCAATTAGAACATTACTAGCAGCAAATATTACCAATTACTCTTTATTTTTAAATCTGCTCAATCAAATAATTTTTGAGAACGTGCAGCGCATGAACTCGGATAAAACCCTAACGTTAGCATTGCTGAATTGCTATTCAGGTAAAATCACCCTTACCGGGCAACATGAGGAGATGATAGTTGTGCGTGCAGATGGTGAAATTGAACGGATTGACACGATCGATTTGGGTTTTCCCATTGGTTTAGAACCCGATATTAAAGATTTTATCGCGCAAACCGAAGTGCAATTATTTGCAGGCGATGGCATTGTACTTTATACCGACGGTTTAACCGAAGCCGAAAACGAAGCGCAACAGCAGTATGGAGTTGAGCGACTTTGTGAAGTATTGCGGCATAATTGGCATCACACTGCCCGTGAAATTCAAGAAACTATTATCGAGGACTTACGGGATTATATAGGTAAAGAAATTGTTCACGATGATGTGACGTTATTGGTGATAAAGCAGAAGTAGTTAGGAGTTCTTGTGTTAGAAGTTCTTGTGTTAGGAGTTCTTGTGTTAGGAGTTAGGAGTTAAGAGTTCTTGTGTTAGGAGTTAAGAGTTAAGAGTTCTTGTGTTAGGAGTTAAGAGTTAAGAGTTAAGAGTTAGGAATTAGGAATTCTTGTATTAGAAATTAGGAGTTCTTGTGTTAGGAATTCAATTTTCAACTTCCTACTTTTTCTAAGATATTAGGTTGGGTGGAGCGATAGCGCAACCCAACCTACGAACGAACTCCTAACTCCCTAATCTCTAGTCCACCATGCTAAAGCATAAGGTTGGGTTGGTTGGTTGACTTTTTGCTGATATCGAACGCGAATTTTATATTTACCTGCGGTTGGAACGGGACAAAATATATGTTCGACGTTATCGACAACGCTAGTCGAAGCACAAACGGAAGTGACTTGCCCCCTGTCCGTATCTTGGACGAGGTAAAGGTCGAGATTATTCAAACCGCGATCGCTAAAAGTTTCACCCTCATCGTACATGCGATTATTATTTTTATCTTCGAGTTCGACTAACCGATTCCAACTCATAGTAATAGCCACAAAACTGTCTTTTTTTAATGGCTTGGCTAATGTATAATCAACCGAATTAGCTTCAGATACAGTACGATAATCCCAACCTAAAGCGGGTACGGGTTGGTTGGGTTGCCATTGTCCGGCACTAAATTGTTGATACGCACGCGCTGCATTCAAATGACCCGCACCCATTTGCGCGTGTAGGGGAATTTTCGGGTCTTTATAAGCATCCGAACTGAACCAATCTTGATTTTGCTTGTCAATAATTGTACGGGTCATTCCCAACCGCAATCCATCTCCACTATCTTTAATTTTATCAGTAGAGTTAAATAAAACTGCCTTCATCACTTCATGACGGCGCGATGCATTAGTCCAATTAGCTTGTTTGCTTCGCAATTGACGGTCACCAAATTCTTGTAATAATGCTACCGTTCCCGTTAGATGGGGTGCTGCAAAACTCGTACCTGTAACCTTATTTACCTTACCATCGGGGTTGAGCATTCGGATATTACTACCTGGTGCGAGAATACCAACAGCCCGACGCACTCCTAAATTAAATTCTTTACCAGCTAGCCGTCTTCCCACACCTTCATTCTCCGCAGCTAAATTAGAAACATCAACTTTAGTGAAAATATCATTACGGCGCGACGAAAACGCCACATTTATCGCATTATAGTTGTCGGTAGGGATTGGAATACCACCCTTGCCTTGATTGCCTGCGATCGCATAGACAACATTATGTACCCGACTCGACCAATCGACGCACAGCGTTAGTAATGCATTTCCATCCAAAGTCGCATCGGGTCGCGGGTCGCGGTTTAGCGGTTCGCCAAAACTAAAGTTAATTGCCCGGATATCACCCCCATTCTGCGTTGCTACATGTTGCGCTGACAAGCATTCTTCGGGTTGACCCTGATTTTTTGTTGAACCAACTGCTGACGAGTACAATCGTGCATTCGGTGCAACTCCTGGCAAAGCTTTATCATTACTAACCATCACACCCGCAACATTGTGAGCGTGCGGGTCAACTCCACTATTCGACTTTGCCGGACCATTCCGTAAAAATACGGAAACTAACGATACGGCTCGATTATTTGCAACTGCTTTATCGACCCCAAATTTACCGGGTCGTCCAATTTCAACTTGACCAATGGCAATTTTTCGCCCTGTTAAATTGTAGGGAGGTTTGTGCAATTTCAGCGCATCAATACCGTATGTATCAATTGAACTGCTGAAGGTTAAAGCTAGTACTGGCGCACTTACGCACGCAGCACTCAATCCCCCAAATATCCAGGTTAGTTTTTTTGCCATTGTTAGTTGTTAATTGTTAGTTGTTAGTAGTCAGTTGTTAGGGGAGGGCGGTATAGAGATATTTCGTTTATAACCAAAGCTGTGGTTGCAGGAGCGCTAGTGGGGTCGGGCGGGTTTATGGAGATATTTCGTTTAGTGTATTAGTTGGTTGGTAAACCCGCCCTTACAAGCCCCTCCCCTACATC
>CAXTCQ010000130.1:0-17155 GCA_964242965.1 uncultured Calothrix sp.
TCGATGTTTTCAGATTACATCTTTATGACTCTTTTAGCTTAAGTTGACACCAATGAGCAATGCTGTGCCCCTACATCTTGGACGAAGCGAGTGTACCTCATTAAACTGAGAATCGCTATATTAGCAATTATCTTTATTCCCCGGCAAGTTTCTGTGCGATGTTCATGTTCGCCGGCAGCACACGCAGCTAAGAGTTTATCGAGCATCCGCTCGACTGCATCCGGATTATCCTGACTAATATAAGCATAAATTCTTGCCAGGTCGTCTTCCGCTCGTGGAGAAAGGATAAAAGATTTTTGCTGGATTACGTGGCTTTTTTCGTAAGTTGCTGTGCCTTGGCGCGGATGCGCTCCCGTGTTCCTTCTGCGGGCACACTCTGCCCACTGTTAAGCTCCTCAAGACCAAGGGCAATCTGCTCATTGAGCCACAATTTATATTCTTCGGAATGGTCGTTAAAACGTTTCAAAAGACGCAACCCCTCCCGAATCACCTCGCTTTGCGAGTGATAAAGACCGGATTCTAGTTGGGCTTGAACAAATGCTTCCAACTCAGTAGTAAGGGAAATATTCATAAACCTATTTCCTTATAACAAGAATAGACATTATGATAACAGTTTTTGTTATTGCTTTTGAATTTTACAGGCAACAACAAGGGGTCTTAAATTCTCTTCACGCGAAACCACACACCCTGCAAAAAATATGTAAACATACAATATGCAACTTACATATGTTTTTGGTTCCCCCTTTAACTCTCTGCCATGAACCCTTCCAACAATCAGGTTTATCCCGTCATTTGGTACAACGATGCAGTCTCCCTCATCGACCAAACTCGCATCCCAAATGAATACGCAATCGTCGAAATCAGCCGTAGCGAAGACATGGCAAGGGCTATCAAAACCATGATAGTTCGAGGTGCGCCTGCAATTGGTGTTGCTGCTGCATACGGTATGTATCTCGGTGCAAGGGAAATTGAAACCGATAAACGCGATGCATTTTTACAACAATTGGAAAAAGTTGCCGTGATGTTGCGGGCAACTCGTCCCACCGCAGTCAACTTGTTCTGGGCAATATCGCGGACGCTGAAAGTAGCCTATGAAACTATCGGTACTGTCGATGATATTAGAAAAATCCTGTTAGAAACCGCACAAGCGATTCAAGTTGAGGACTTACAAACCTGTCAGGCAATCGGCGACAACGGGTTACAAGCATTACCAGCTAACCCCGGCAAATTAACTTTACTTACCCACTGTAACGCCGGCGCACTCGCTACAGCCGGTTACGGTACGGCATTGGGTGTAGTACGTTCGGCATGGCGCGAAGGTAGATTGACGCGGTTATTTGCCGACGAAACCCGTCCCAGATTGCAAGGTGCCAAGCTTACTACCTGGGAATGTGCCCAAGAAGGGATTCCCGTGACGCTAATTACCGATAGTATGGCGGCACACTGCATGAAGCAGGGAATGATTGACGCTGTGGTGGTAGGTGCAGACCGCATTGCTGCCAATGGCGACTCGGCGAATAAGATTGGTACGTATAGTTTGGCAATAGTAGCGAAGGCGCATAACGTGCCGTTCTTCGTAGCAGCGCCACTTTCAACGGTTGATTTTGAGTTAGCCGATGGTAGCGGAATCCCAATTGAAGAACGCGATCCTGCGGAAATTTACCAGGTTGGCGATACGATTTTGACACCAACTAGCGGGGTAGACTATTATAATCCGGCATTTGATGTGACTCCTGCGGAGTTGATTGCAGCTATTATTACCGAGAATGGCGTGTATGCACCTGGGGATTTAAAGCGATCGCGCGAAAGGCAACTTGCTTAATCGAGGAATGGGGAATTGCAGAATCAGGGATTATGAATTCCCCAATCTAAATTTATAGATATATTGCTTGAAAATTGAATTCAGGCTAATTAAGTAAGCTTTCAATCTCTTCATCGTCAAACCCAAATTGCCGAAAAATCCGTAAAACATAAGCAGGAGACATTTCACCCGCACCCATATCTATTGGTAAAATTTTACGAGCATCATCTACCATACGACTATATAGCCGATGGCCGCCTTTTCCCTCTCTCTAAAATTTTAATTAGCTCTTTTGGCTTTAAAGAAGGGACATTTTTAGGCATATACTTTTCTTAATTCATGGACTCTTCAGAAATCCCCGTCGATTTATCGCGGGGAAGCTTAAATCCGATGCTACTAATACCCATAATAAGCTGCGATCGCATGAGCGCGTGCAGTCTTTGCATATCGCGTAGCGTCTCGAAACGAGAATCGCCTTTAGCGACTCCGCTCGTGGTACTGCTCAAGCTGAGATTTTGTCAGAGTTTAGGATTAGCTGTTTTTTCTCCCGTCAGAGTGATAAAAATAAGGAAGGGGATAAAAATAGGGTATAAAGGGCAAAATCTATGCTTAAAAGCACTCATGTTGTGACAACACCATCTGTAAAACGCTTACTTAAGCTTTGGGCATTGCGCTATAAAACTGACTTATCTTCCCTACTCTTATCTCAAGAACCATCGATCGGTTCATTGCTTCAAATAGCTTTACCAGAAGGTCGAGTTAAGACTGTTGCAAAATTAAAGGATAAATTATTAAATATCAACAGCCAGATGGCATGGATACAAACCAAATCGCTCTACAATTATCTTCCAAATGTTTTAGATTTTAACGAAGCGAAAAAAATAACTGAATCTACAATTCTTGTGTATAAGGTTCTATTCAGAATTTACGAAAAGCAACTGCTGCGTGACGATTTATTTGCGATAAAACTATTGCAAACAGTAAAGAATTTTGAGCATAGTTATGTGAATGAGTTTAAGATAATAACGATTGAGGAACTAGCATACGCGCTTGAACCAATATTAATGGCATTTCAAGAGCAACAAATGGCATGTAAAGACTGGCGTACACTTGGCTTTATGACCACGCAGTTAAAATTTACTAACAAGTTAATTCTCAATCAAATTACACAATCAGAAAAATTACTGGTTAGTCCCTACTTAAAGTTTATTGAAGAACAAGTTGCTATTCCCTGGCAGCGAGTATGTATTGCTAGTGCCAACCACGATTTAGATTCACCTGCCTTAGCCTTAGTAGAGGAAATGTTACCTCTTGCAGATGAGATTGCCCAAACTGTTTACCACAGAATAGTGGAATTATTTCCCGAACATCGCAGTCGTAGTGGTTTTTTGAACAATCCCAATGTGGCACAATCAAGTATTCGTGACTTGACTATGTTCCAAGCCTATTTATGGTTATGTGTTTTAGAGGAAAGCCTGGTATCAGTAGAAGCGGAATTAGTGGATTTATGTTTTATGGTTATGGAAAAAGTCGAAGTTAAATGGGGAGTGTTGCAGAAATGGAACCAAATATTAATAGATGAAATTATCAACCGTGTCAAGCCAGAACATAAAACTATTTTGCTACCTTACACTCAAGGAATGCAGAAAGCATTTACCTTTGATTAGGAAGCGAACATAAAATATTTGAGGATTAAAAATTTATTATCTATTTTATAGGTTTGGAAGAGAGCGCGATCGCGTTATGGTAAACTATGCGATCGCATTTCTCAAATCTTAGCGTTTAACTATTAGTATTAACTACCAAAAAAAATTATCTGCACGCGGCAGAATTTTCGCCTCAAAAATAAATATTCTAAGTAGGTGAGCAGGAAAATTTATAACTATGTAACGAAATTCAAGCAAAGGTTGCAGAAAAACATAGTTGGTCGCAATAGGAATTTGGTTCTAATCCGTCTTTGTAATTAGCGCAGAGAGTAATATTAGTGTATCCATTTTCTCGCAAACACATCATAAATTCTTCCCGCCCAAACCAATGTAAAGGAAGATGCTGTAATTCTGTATCAATTAACTTTCCGTCTTTCCATTTTTCGTATCGAATTAAAGTATGTTCGATTTGCTCGATCCAATCGATCCGAGATGAAGTTTGCATCACAATTACGGAACCATCCAAACATTTAATCGCTTTCCCTTGTTGTACGGTATTTTCTGTTTTGAAAGAGCCAACAGGTAATCCTAAATCGATAAAAATTCGTCCGTTGGGTTGCAAATGTTTGGCGAACGCTCGCAATGTTGAAATTGCTGCCATTCGATTCCCCAACAACATAAACGAACCGAAACTCACGACAATTGCACTGTACTTACCGGGAACATCTAAATTTTCTATGGAACCTCTATAAAGTATGGGATTTAAGCCTTTTTTGTGACAATTTTGTCTGCAAGCAGCGAGCATATCGGGTGATGTGTCGATTCCCTCAGCATTCAACCCTGCTTCTAGTAAAGGAATTAGCAACCGTCCCGTACCAACCATTGCCTCCAAGATTCTTCCACCGATTTTGGAAAGATGGTTGATGAAATAGGGAACATCGGGATATTCTCCACCTATCGGTTTGGTAATCTCGTAAACTTCTGTACATAATTTCCCGTATGTGGTTAGAGTCATGATCCGCTCCCTGTTGTGTTGGCATATTTTCTATAATTTCATCACAGCCTTAACATAGCCCACGAACCATCGCTTAAATCTCGTAATGGTGGTAAATCAATTACTGCTGCTTCAAAATTAGAACTTTCTCCAAAAATACCTTCTAATTTTAAATAGCTACCACTTAAATCTATTGTTTCCAACGTGCATGACTTCCTTTCTGTCATGCCTTTTGAAATCCAAGTTTTCGTGCAACCCTTTCTAATTGGCAGTTCTTTAGTTGACATTGGCAATTATCAACTCTACATCTTCAGGTAAAGAGCGTCCTTCTTCTTCGTATTCCTCTTTTATCATCTCAAATATATTCACAATTTCAGCACGAGCTTCGTCTGAAGTTTTACCCCAAGCATGACAACTGGGAATAGCTGGGACATAAGCAACGAAAGTAACATTATCATCGGGACGGATAACGATGGTGTAGTCTTGCAGCAACTTCATAGATACATGCTGTATGGAGTAATATTTCAATTTTATAGGTTTGAAACAGAGTGCAATGCCACGGGCTTCCATCTTCGATGGTATCGCGTTACGGTAAGTAATGCGATCGCATAACCAAAATATTATCATTTAACCATAGTTTGTGACCTCTCACTGACTTTGCCCATTAGAAAAGTTTGCCCCTCCTCTCGCAGGGCTTGGCGTTACCAACATTTATTTATCTCGTAAAATCCTTATCCCGACAACGGTAAGTCTTGCTTCCGCTACTATTCAAGCTAAATATCGAACCTTGGGAAGCAACTAGAAATGTCCATTAAAAAATTTGTCATAGATCAATTTACCAATCCAACGCAATGCCTACAGGAAATGGTGTCGGCTTACACCGATTATCTTAAAATTGCTGAAGAAGAAAAAACGAAGCGACGCAATATTGAAGCTTGGGAAAAAACAACTATTGCCCAAATCAATGCTCAACGAGACTTGCTGATAGGCTACCTCGACCGCTCATTCGATGAACGTGCAACAAATTTCCGTGCTTTGTTTACTATTGTTGATAGTGCAATATCATCTGGTAATAATGAACAACTAGCATTAACTTTGAATTCAATTACAGAATTAGCTAAATCTTCTCCATTCAAAGACCTTGCTAATTTAAATAAAGTTCGTGCCGCACTGGATGATCCAAATCACGAATGGGAATTTTAATTTGTATCATTTGTTCGGGTTTGTAACCTTTCCCTGACGAAAGCTTGTAGCAAAATCGTCCCTCCCCAACACGGGAGGGAAATAAAAAATCTTTTTCACCTCTATAATAAATATTTTATCTTAGCATAGCCCACGAACCATCACTTAAATCTCGTAATGGTGGTAAATGAATTACTGCTGCTTCAAAATTAGAACTTTCTCCAAAAATATCTTCTAAAGTCAATAAATGGATTTTCAATTTATCAATATTAGGAAGTAGTTGTAACCGAGATTCAAATCCAGATGTATATCCTACACCTGCTAGCATAATGCCGATATCAGCTCTATATCTGGCAATATTTCCCCAAAAATCAGCTACAAAAGATGCATCTAAGGGTTTTCTATATAGTTTCGACTGAAAATATATTTTACGTCCGTCAATCGCACCTTCTCCATCGATTCTACCATTTGCACCTGCTTTACTTGGGTTCAATCCAAGATAAGCAGGTGCAAAACGACGACCAAGGTCTTGTTTAACTGCTGTGTCAGAGTTAATAATGCCATTAACCAAAGCATCAATAACTAGATAATCCATGATTGATTTGCTATTATTTTTTCACTATCAATTAGCTGTTTATTTGGAGTTTGCGAGGCTAAAGCTTCATATTCAGTCAGATTTTTTGGAATTACATGACGATAATGAGTTAATTTATCCATTTCACAATTTAAACCATTGTAAATTCAGTATACTTCCTCACTTCTGGAGGCTGAAAAGCTAACACAATATCATTATTTTGAACACCCAATTCCATTAACTCGGTTGCTATTCCTTCTTCTGTCCAATCTTCCTCAATATAAATTTTCTCATTTTTTATACGAATATAAACAGAAATACTTTTAACTCTTTTCCCTTGTTTCCAACCAATATTAAACCAAAGGTAGTGACTTCTTTCATCATCAAACATTAACACTTCGTCAATATCAAACACAGTAACTTGCGCTGATATCCTTTGATATTCGGTTAAAATTTGCTTTATTAATTTTTGATAGTGAGTTAGCTTGTCCATTGTATAATCTCCTCTTTATCCAAATCGACTATTATTAATGAGACTATTCTATACATTTACATCTCGACAATTTAAGTAGTTGCAAACTCTGTAAACTGACGTTTTTCAGGAGAATGAAAAGCTAACACAATCTCATTTGGGGATATACCTTCTCTCAATAAATCAGTCGCAATACCTTCCTCTGTCCAATCTTCTTCAATCCATATTTTTTCATTTTTAATCCGTACATAAACTGTAATTCCTCGGATTTTTTTGTTTTTATGCCAACCTGTTTGTAACCACAAATATTGGTCTCTTTTCTCGTCAAACCCTAATATGCTATCAATCCCCTCTGGATTGGGAGTTTGTGAGGCTAAAGCTTCATATTCAGTCAGAATTTTTTGAATTAAATGGCGATAATGAGTTAATTTATCCATTTCACAATTTAAACCGTAGCAAACTCAGTATACTTCCTTACATCTGGAGGCTGGAAAGCCAACACAATATCACTTTTCAAAACACCTAACTGTATTAATTCATTTGCCATTCCTTCTTCTGTCCAATCTTCTTCAATGTAGATTTTTTCGCTTTTAATACGAATATGTACATGAGTATATTTATGCCGCTTACTTCCTTGCCAATCTACTGTTAACCAAAGATAATGGTCATGGGTTTCATCAAATACCAAGCAGGTTTCAGGATGATAACCAGGTGACTGGTGAACTAATTTATCGTATTCGGTTAAAACTTGTTTAACTAATTGCCGATGCTGCTCTATCTTATCCATGAAATTATTTCCTCCCTTTCATCATTAAAAATAAGAAACTCAATTTGATGACGCTTCACAACAGCTTGAATTGATTTTCGCTGAAAGAAAGTATTGAATACCGTATCTCTAACCGCTAAGTAAAGTTCATAATCTTTATTGCCCAATTCTAAAATATCGCGGTATAAAATATATTGTCCTAAAGCATTTTCAAAATCTCTCATTGGCGAAGGACTAATAAAACTTTTAATTTCAACAACTATTTTTCGTCCTTCATGTTCTGCAAATAAAGCTTTTTCTGCAAATAAGTCCGCATATAGATCGGCATCTTCATATCGTAACAAATAAGGGTCGGCAAGAATTGTCCAACCATCTTTAATTAAGGCATTCTTTACTGCATCATGATAAATATCTTTTGCTGGCATTGTCTTACTGGCAGTAACAGTCAGGTGGGCATAGAATGTAAATTTAATAACCTGCAATCCTGATTGAACTTGGAGTGGTGCGTTACGCTCCGCTAACACACCCTACTTTAGCATTTTATTTAATATACATTCCTTGCCCACCCTACATTATATTACTTTGCGCTTAATTCCAAAATCTTCTTCTCTTCCTCCTTACTAATCGTCCTCCCTTCATCGGCAAAACCTGATATTTGGTCAAAGTTTAAATACCGATACAAATTCTCTGCAAACGGCTGAATTTTTTTACCAACTACATCAAGATATTCCTCCACAGTTGGGATTCTTCCCAACAGCGCACATACTGCTGCTAACTCTGCCGAACCAAGGTAAACTTGGGCATCTTTACCCATGCGATTGTTGAAGTTTCTCGTAGAGGTTGAAAACACTGTTGTCCCATCTTCAACTCTCGCTTGATTCCCCATACATAAACTGCATCCCGGTATTTCTGTACGTGCATTTGCAGCCACAAAAATATCGTAAACCCCTTCTTTCTTCAACTGAGTTTCATCCATCCTTGTTGGTGGTGCTATCCACAATCGTGCATTTACACTCCCCGCACCTTCCAATACTTTCGCAGTAGCGCGATAATGTCCAATATTGGTCATGCAGGAACCCACAAATACTTCTTGTACGGGGTCGTTGGCAACTTCCGATAGTAACTTGATATTATCGGGGTCGTTGGGTGCGGCAACGATGGGTTCTTTGATTTCGTTCAAATCTATCTCGATAATTTCCGCATATTCCGCATCGTTGTCTGCTTCCATTAATACTGGATTTGCTAACCATGCTTCCATTTTGGCGACGCGACGCATAATAGTTCGAGCATCGCCGTAACCCCGTGCTACCATGTTTTTCAGCAGCGCTACGTTAGAACGGATATATTCGGAAACTGTTTCGGTACTGAGTTTAATTGTACAGCCAGCGCAGGAACGTTCGGCGGATGCGTCGGTGAGTTCAAAGGCTTGTTCGACTTTCAAATCGGGCAACCCTTCGATTTCCATTATTCGTCCCGCGAAGACGTTTTTCTTGTTCTTTTTCTCGACCGTAAGTAAACCTTTTTGAATTGCTACATAGGGAATCGCATTGACGATATCGCGGAGGGTAACACCGGGTTGCAATTCCCCTTTAAAGCGTACCAACACCGATTCAGGCATATCTAGCGGCATTACACCCAATGCTGCGGCAAACGCAACTAACCCGGAACCTGCGGGGAAGGAGATACCCAAGGGGAAACGGGTGTGCGAATCGCCACCCGTACCCACTGTATCCGGTAACAGCATCCGGTTTAACCATGAGTGGATGATACCATCGCCGGGACGCAATGCTACACCGCCACGTTGGGCGATAAAGTCGGGAAGTTCTGCGTGGGTTTTGATATCGACGGGTTTGGGGTATGCTGCGGTGTGGCAGAAGCTTTGCATTACTAAGTCTGCGGAGAAACCCAAGCACGCGAGTTCTTTGAGTTCGTCGCGGGTCATGGGTCCGGTGGTATCTTGGGAACCGACGCTGGTCATGATTGGTTCGCAGGATGTACCGGGACGTACACCAGCTAAACCGCAGGCTTTCCCGACCATTTTCTGTGCCAGCGTGTAGCCTTTTCCTGTGTTTTCCGGTACTTGGGGACGGGTGAAGATAGTGCTATGTGGTAAACCGAGTGCAGCGCGGGTTTTGTCGGTGAGGGTGCGTCCAATTAATAGGGGAATACGTCCCCCTGCGCGAACTTCGTCTAAGATGGTGTCGGGTTTGAGTTGGAAGGTAGAAATAATTTCGCCAGTTTCGTTGGTAATTTCGCCTTTGTAGGGATAAATCGTAATTACCATCCCCGTCTCTAACTTAGTGACATCGCATTCGATGGGTAAAGCACCAGAGTCTTCGGCTGTGTTGAAAAAGATGGGCGCGATCGCACTCCCTAGTATATACCCACCTGCACGTTTGTTCGGCACAAACGGAATATCGTTTCCTGTATGCCACAATACAGAATTAATCGCAGATTTCCGCGACGAACCCGTACCCACTACATCCCCTACATAAGCGACGGGAAAGCCTTTTTTCTTTAATTCTTTAATCGTTTCCAAGCTTCCCGGTTGCCGACTTTCCAACATTGCCAAAGCGTGCATCGGAATATCGGGACGAGTCGTAGCGTGTTGCGCTGGTGATAAATCGTCGGTGTTCGTTTCCCCAGGTACTTTAAAGACAGTGACATTAATAAATTCGGGTAATTGGGGACGGATTGTAAACCATTCCGCATCTGCCCACGAGTCGATGACGCGCTTGGCAAAGGGATTAGTTTTAGCAAGTTCCAAAACATCGTGGTAAGCATCATACACCAGCAGGATTTTGCTTAAAGCCACTGCCGCATAAGCTGCGATAGGTTCCTTTCCCTGTCCTCCCATCACCAAAGGTGTTACCGATGAGTCAGAAACCGAAACGGTGGGGACTTGCAGCAAATCAATCAACGATTGCACGTTGTAACCGCCCATCATTGTACCCAACAACTCAACGGCTTCGATGGGCGTAACCAAAGGACTGGTGATTTCTTCCTTAGCTACAGCAGTCAGGAAACCAGCTTTGACATAAGCTGCGGGATCGACACCGGGTGGTATTCTATCTCGTAGCAAATGCAACAGCGTCTCTTCTTCACCCGGCGGTGGATTTTTCAGTAATTCGCACAGTTCGGATGTCTGTTTTGCATCGAGTGGCAGCGGTGGAATGCCCAAGGCTGCTCTTGATTTAACTTGTTCGCGGTAGGCTTCTAACATGCTGCACTCCAAATGTATATCTAAGTTTTTAGTGTTAAATAATCGCAACTTTCGTTACAAGGCTTGAGCCTAATAAATTCTCTGGAGTGCCATTAATCACCACTTAGCCGACTAACTTTAAAGTTTTTGTTTGGCAAGGACTTATAATTATCACTCTATCGTCAATGATTCTAGCGATAAAGCGGCTTGGGCATGAATCTTTTATTAGCTATAGTCCGGTAGATTAAGCGCCTATTTATAAGTTAAAATAGCTCACTTGTCTGTTGCGATCGCGTCAATTTTCGATATGACTAAAACCTACACCGTTGAAATTGAACATCAAGGTAAAATCCTCACTCTCGAAGTCCCTGAAAATGAAGCTATTTTATCGGTAGCGGATGCGGCTGGTTTTGAGTTACCCGGTTCCTGTCACGCTGGTGTCTGTACTACCTGTGCCTCTAAAATTACTAATGGTGGAACAGTAGACCAAAGCGAAGGTATGGGGGTAAGTCCCGATTTACAAAAAGAAGGTTATGTGTTGCTTTGTGTAGCATATCCACGATCGGATTTAAAAGTTATCACCGAACAAGAAGATATTGTTTATGATAAACAATTTGGGAATGGTTAGGAGGCTTGGAGGGGCGGGCTTACATTTTAGTATATTCGAGAAGGCGGGGCGGGTTTATAAATATTACTTGTTAGCATTTTAGTATATTCGAGAACCCGCCCGTACAGTATTGTAGGTTGGGGAGGCAGTGCGTTGCGGGGGTTTCCCCCGTTGTAGCATCTGCCGTTGGAGCGTAGCGTAACCCAACATGTTCTAATCATTGCTAAATTAACGAGGAAAATAATCATGACCACACATTTTATTTCCGCAGAAATCGACTTACAAGAAACTCCCACCGAGTTACACAAAGCCATCGAAGCTGAGTTAAAAAAACAAGGTGAACCATTACGCTGGGCTGTAACTGCGGTGGATGCAGAAAAGGAAAAGGTGACAGTAGAAGCAGTTGTAACGATTAATAATGTGTAGATATATGTCGCATCTCCAATAAATTCACCCCATAGATATCACACCGTTTCACACAAATCATAATGCATTAGCTGTAGGGGCGGGGTTCCCCCGCCCTTTCTATATATATTTATAAAAAACTTGTATAAAAGTTAAAGTGAAATAATGTTACATGTAACGTGTGTTTAGTCAAAATACACTATTCATATTTAATTGAACCACACAAGCGCATTAAAGACTTGAATTTGAAATTAAGAATATATTTTGCGCTGTAACCCAACATCAAGTATTGTCGTAAAATCATTCATCTTTTGTTGGGTTTTGCTTCGTTCCACCAACCTACAGAATTACTGATTTTTCTGAGTAAGTCACAATTACTTTTTTGTCAAAGTCGGGAAAAAAGATATTACTCATTAGCGATTCACAGAGTTTAATTCTGCTGTCATCAATCCCATCACCTCCAAATAGATGGATTCGAGGAACTAGTTTGTCATTATTTTCTAGATAGTACCAGTAGGCGAATATTTGCCCAACAGCGTACTTCCAGTTTTTAATATCTTTTACTTCAATCACTTCTGTTTCAGTTATTAAGTCTGCGAGTCCTACCAAAACTTTTAATTGCCTGTCGTAAATAGCAACTTCTGTTTTTCCTCCTTCTTTTTCCCATAAAGCTAATACATGCCTTTTCTCTTCTAAGCTTCTCTCTCTATTTTTACGTTCAATTTCTTGTTCGATTTGCTTATTATTTAACTCATATAAATTAGCTATGAAAGTTGAATTATTGTAGATGTCAAGGTTATTCGATAAATCTTCTCCTAAAATATTTTTGACAATCTCTGTTAAATTTTTAAATTCATAATTACGAAACTCTTCTAAAATATCTCTAACTGTTTTATATGGCTTGTTCTTATACCATCCTTGCCTTGGATTTGGAAAGTATGGGTCGAACCAATCACGACTATTTTTGATAGCTGATGGCTTATAATTTAAAATATTACCAATTTTTTGATATACTTCATCCCAAGTTTTGCAACCCAATTCGATAACAGCATCTTGGTCAAATTTAGCAAGATACAGCGCAGTAATGTGAGCTTCCCTCTTATTTATCTTTGCTTGCATACTTTTATTTAAAGGAACTTTCCTAGATTTCTAGTTTTATAATTCCCTAAAAATTGTGCCCGCTAACAGATAATTGAGTAGTACACCTCTCAACAAAAGTTTTAAACCACATTTAATAATTTACATGATACTATATATGGTATCATCGCTGAATGAGCAAGCTAAAGAAGTTAGTCCTAAAATTCCTCAAGCTGCCACCAGACGTAAGATTTGAGGATGTCGTTTACCTCTTAGAAGCATTCGATTTTGAGGAGAAAAGGTCAAAAGGTAGTCATCACAGTTTTCGAGACTCTCAAGGAAGAAAAATAACTGTACCCAAACAAGGAGGACAAAAAGTAAAACGGGTGTATGTACAGCAAATAATTGAACTATTAAATTTGGAAGAGTGGAGTAATGAAAACCCTGAAGCAGAAGAATCAGCAGACTGAAAAACAGCCGTTGGAATACTATTTAAATCTTCAGTATTCGATAACAATTGACCCCGATATTGAAGGTGGTTATGTTGCACAAATAAAAGATTTACCCGGGTGTCTAACTCAGGGTGAAACCTTAGAAGAGACAATCAGTAATATTAACGAAGCTAGGGAATTATGGTTAGAAACGGCTTATGAAGCTGACGATGAAATACCATTACCCAGCACTGACGAAACATACAGCGGTAAATTACTATTGCGAATACCAAAGTCTTTACATCGTAGTTTAGCAAAAGCAGCAGAACAGGAAAATGTTAGTTTGAATCAATATATTTTGTTTTTGTTAAGCGCTGCGTAAATAATTTTAATTTTGAGTCTTCTCATTTAACTTTTATTTAGACCATTCGTGCTACAAAATTGCTTAAATATTTTCTTCATAACCCAAAATCGCTTCAACACCTCGTGCCCCATTATTTTTACTGAAGCTTTAAACTCAGAACTAAAGTTCTTATTATACTTTCTTCACTTCTAGCATCTGCCCTCTGCCCTCTGCGTTTTTTAGTAATCTTTAGAAAACATAATCATTTAAATACCTTGATACAAAATACCTAAAATATTATTAATTTCCTTAATGTAATAATTATCCAAATCAATAAACAACTCGCTCCCTACTAACTTCATAAATTTCCAAATATCTCCTGTCGTCACAGCACCATAGATATTGGTAATCTCATTCCCTTCTTCCTGATTAAAAATCTGTGCTGCTAACATTGCTGCTGCACATTGACCTAATCCATCTTTGATATTTTCGTTTTTAGCTTCGACTATTATTATTACAGGTGCATTAATTGTTAATTGTTCTTTGGAACGACTAATGATAAAATCGCAATAACCATTCAAGCCCCTACTAATGTCAACAGTAAAATCACTTCCTGAAAATAAACTGATTTGATAATTAGCTCTACGCCTCAACTCTAGTAATATTGGTGTAATAATCATTTCAGAACGAGCTTTTTCGGTATTAATTGCTAAAGCTAATTCAGCACTTTCTTCTAAACTATTTGTTAATTTATCGCTTGCTTCTAGAGGTTTGATATCGGCAAATAAATTAGCCGTTTCATCAATTTTAATATTAAAATTCTTTTTAAACTTACTTAATGTAAACTCACTATATGCCATATTAATCACCTCCCAAATCGGTATCCCGAAGTCAAATATCAATGATAATGTAATTTAGTTGTTCTCAAAATTAAGGTTACTAAATTATTCCGTGCGTCCATACACCGCTATTTTAATCATACCTACTGGCATTGGAGCCGCAATTGGTGGTTATGCGGGTGATGCGTTACCTGTGGCAAAAACTCTAGCGCAGGTGTGCGATCGCATTATCACCCATCCCAACGTCATGAATGGAGCCATGCTGTATTGGAACATACCAAACTCTTTCTATGTGGAAGGGTACGGACTCGACCAATTCGCTGCCGGGAATTGGGGTTTGCGTCCGGTGCATCAAAATAGGATAGGTTTGATTTTAGACCAAGGTATTGAACCCGATTTAAGGCTGCGACAGTTACAAGCAGTAGATGCAGCAAGGGCAACACTTGGTTTATCCGTTACCGATTATGTAATTACGGATGCACCATTAAATGTAGAAATACGTACTGCTAATTCGGGTGCGAGTTGGGGAACTATTGGAAATCCTGATAGTTTGTTGAGGGCAGCAGACCTGTTAATTAATAAAGCTGGAGCCAATGCTTTAGCAGTTGTTGCTAGGTTTCCTGATGAGACAGATGAGGAGGCAGATAGGAATTATCGTATGGGAAAAGGAGTAGATGCGATCGCAGGAGCCGAAACTATCATCAGTCATTTGATTGTACGCGAGTTTCAGATCCCAGCAGCCCACGCACCAGCGTTTTTGCCTCCCGATTTAGCAGTGGATTTATCCCCTCGTTCCGCAGCGGAAGAAATCGGTTATACTTTTCTACCAAGCGTGCTTGTTGGTTTGCACCGTGCCCCCCAATTTATTGTTAAGGACATTCAGGATGCCTATCCTACGTCGAATGATATTTGGGTAAATCAGATTGATGCTGTTCTAGCACCTGCGAATGCTTGTGGTTGTAGTGCTTTGATGAGTTTAAGTAATAAGGAATGCTTAATTGTCACTGTCGAAGAAAACCAAACCCAAATGCAAGTTCCACCCCAACCATTAGGGATAAAATCATTACAGGTTAGCTCATATCTGGAAGCAGTTGGTGTATTAGCAGCACACAAAGCAGGTGTTAACCCATCTGCACTTCGTTCTCAAATATCTTTATTAAATAATTTAAGTTAATAGTAATTTGTCAGTGGTTATTTGTTAGTGGTAACTCCTAACTCAATAAGAGACGCGTTCGCTGAAAGCGTTCCCGTTCCCCGAAGGGGTTGCCGTTGGCGCAGCCGCCCTGAAAGGGCTAGGCTAGGGTAATTTCGCGTCTCTACATGGACTAACTCTTAACTCCCTACTCCCTAATCCCTACTCCCTACTCCCTCAAATCGTGTCACAACAGCAAAACCCAGAACCGGAAGTTCCTTACTTAACACGCACCCAAGTGCTTGTAGCAATGGGAGTAACAGCAGTTATTTTGTGGATAGTTGCTAAAATCTGCTTGCGATTTGCAAATGTTCCACTTATGGCTTGGAGATGGCAGGAAGATGAATTTGTTTTAGGAGTAATTTTAGGGTTAACAATTACAGCTTTGAGTGGTGTTGCATATAGATTTAATGCTGCCTATCGTCGCAGTGCCGACTACTATTTAGAAATAGTTTTAAAACCTTTAGCATTACCCGATTTAATTTGGTTGGGACTGCTACCAGGATTAAGCGAAGAATTATTATTTCGCGGTGTATTATTGCCAGCTTTAGGAGCAAATCACTTTGCTGTGATTGTATCAAGTCTTTGTTTTGGTGTTTTGCACTTGAGCAGTCCCCAACAATGGGCTTATGTAGTTTGGGCAACTATTGTTGGGTTTGTATTTGCATATAGCACTTTGCTAAGTGGCAATTTATTAGTACCAATTGTCGCTCATATTGTGACGAATATACTTTCAAGCTATTTGTGGAAGACAAAGCAATTTTCAACATTTTAAAAGTTGATTTTGCACGGCAAGCGAAATTGCAGCGGGTAAAATTCGGTGTTCCTCAACTTGAATTCGAGCATGAAGCGTTTCTTGGGTGTCATTTGCTAATATTGGTACTGCTGCTTGTATCAAAATTAGACCGCTGTCTACTTCTAAACTAACCAAATGCACCGTACATCCAGCTATTTTTACACCACTTGAAAGTGCTTGTTCGATTGCCTGCGCTCCTTTGAAACTTGGTAATAAGCTGGGATGAATGTTAATAATTTTATCGGGAAAAGCATCAATTAATACATGTGTGACTATTCGCATCCATCCTGCCATTACCACCATTTCCACATTATGTAGTTGCAACATTTCGACAATTTTGGCATCCAAATCTTCGCGTGTGCGATCGCGGTGATTTAATAAAACTGCCGGAACATACCAATTTTCAGCCCTAACTGCTGCATATGCATCGGGATTATTGTAAATTAAAACTTGAATTTGGGCATTAAGTTGTCCGTTTTGAATAGCTTGGGCAATTGCTTCAAAATTACTACCATTTCCCGAAGCCAAAATTCCTAGCTTGACCGGAGTACCTTGACAAAATACATCATTACCAATACTTGGAGAAATTAGACTTGAACTGGAATCTATATGAAGCGTCATAGCAGCAATAAAAAACGCAAAAATGCACAATAACTGGATTTTACAATGCCTTCGTATCAAAAATATCTAATTTTTTTCGCGTCTGTTGTTAGTTGCGAGTTGTAGGGTGCAGTTCTTCGTAACGTACCAATAATTCAGAAGCGCTGTCTTGGGGAAGCGATCGCGCACCCTACAGACTATCGTAGGGGCACGGCATTGCCGTGCCCC
>CAXTCQ010000130.1:17165-22392 GCA_964242965.1 uncultured Calothrix sp.
TGGGTGTGCACCCCTGCTCCAAAATAAGATCATCCTGGCGGGCCTCCTCCCCCCCCCCCCCCTACTGTATTTTATGTAAATGCAAACTACTGTATGAAGTAAGACAATATGTCTTTTGACAGATTTTTAAATACTCTTTAATCTCATTAATAGTCTTTATTGATGGGTGTGAGGTTGAATTGAAGAATAAATTATTTTTATTTACGATTGTCTCTATAAGTCTATTAATTACACTTCCCGTATTTGCAGATGAAAGCGAAATAGACCCAGAAGATACTATCAAAACTTCCGTAAGGCAATCGGATATTCCCAACTTAAGTGAAGTTAACTTACCTTCTATAGATGCAAAATTACTAACTCAACAACCAGCTTCGAGCCAAGTTCAAGATGAAAAAAATCTCGAACAAACAGTACCGCAAACTCCGACACAAATAAATAATGATAATGCGGATATTGATTTAGAAGTAGTTGGAGAAAAAGATACTTTACCCCAATCAACACCAACTTACGTTATTGAAAAAGAAGAAATCGAAAAACAAGGTGCGACAAGTGCAGCCGATGTTTTAAAAAGAATGCCAGGATTTACTATTAATAACGTCGGATATGGTGCTGATATTCACACGGGAACCTACTATCGCGGTGCTTCCATCAATCAAACGGTAATTTTGATTAATGGCAGACCAATTAATAACAATATCAATACCTATCATGGTGCTACCGATTTAAATAGTATTCCTGTAGAAGCAATCGATAGAGTTGAACTTTACAGCGGGACTGCAACTACTTTGTATGGTTCCTCTGGTTTTGGAGGAGTTGTTAATATTATCACCAAACAAGGTAACACTACCCCAAAATTTAATGCTGCTGTTGAATTTGGTTCATTAAACTTAAATAATCAACAAGCAAGTTTTAGCGGTGGTAGTCAAAAGGTCAGGTACAATTTAAGTTTTGAACGCTTTTTTGTTGACAACCGTTATCAAGTTCCCGTTGGTGCGGCAAACCGCGATGCTAGTGGAAACTTATTCAATGCTGATACAGCAACTAATACCTTTTTTGCTAGTCTTGCTGTCGATTTAGATAAAAAAAATACCGTGAATTTAGATGTTAAAACCCTTAGCAGTCGTCGCGGTTTAATATACTTTGGGTTCCCACTCCAGCGAGATAGATTAGACCATGATGGATTGGATATTGGTTTATCTTGGAAATCACAACTTGCCCAAGGTTCTAACCTGACAACTATTATCGGTTATAACAAAGATTTCTTTAATACTTACGGTCCATCTGGGAACTTTTATCGCACGGGGACATTAGACACGCAGCAATTCACAACCAGAGTCGAACACGATTGGCAAATCGTTCCTCAAAATCTACTTCGTTGGGGTTTAGATTTAAAAAATACCGACTTGAATAGTATAACTGAAAGTACTGTTCCAAATCGAATTGCTTTGAATGAAATAGAAGACCGCAGCTTGCTAAATACAGCATTATTCGCTGTCAATACTTTTAATATTAGCGATGCTTTTACTATCGATTTAGGATTAAGACAAAGCTTTGATTCGCAGTTTGGCAATTATCTTAATCCGAGTGCGGGTTTTCGGTATGCTTTTACCCCTAATATAGCTGTGCGTGGAAGTTGGGCAGGAGGACAGCGTAACCCAGGTTTAGACCAGCTATATACATACGATACTGTACATGGTTGGTTGCCAAACCCCAATTTAAAACCCGAAACTGGTTCTTCTTGGACTGCGGGGGTCGATGTTAATTTATTGCAGAATATAACAGCACAATTTACTTATTTTGGTAGCAGTTTGGAAAATAGCTTATCGGTTGTTCAAGGACAATGGCAAAATCTTGGATTAGTCGATACCAATGGTTTTGAAGCTGCGTTGCGGTGGAAAGTTGCTCGCAATTGGTCAACTTTTGTTAACTATACTTATACCGACGCAAAAATCCAAACTGGTGCTGACAAAGGTTTACAATCGGGTTTAATTCCTTTCTCGTTACTACAAGCTGGTATTGGTTACGAAAAAAATGGATGGCAAGCGAATTTGTATACTACTTATAATAGTGGGAGTCGTCGAGCTTTATTTACCAATCCTGGGGATAGAAATACAGATTTCGCACCGTCTTACTTGAATTTCGACTTAAGTGGGAGAGTACCTCTAAGTAAGAATTTGGGATTAACTGTTTACTTGGAAAATCTACTTGGAGAACAATACGAACGAGTCAACCGAATTTATAGTCCTGGTTTTACTTTCCGTGTTGGTTTGAGTTCAAGTATTTAATTGAGATTTTCATGGGAAAACATATCCCCTGAACCAGTAGTGGTCTATGTCATTAATTTTAGGGATGTAGAGACGCGATATATCGCGTCTCTCCAAGGTTTTTAACACCTAACCAACCCCTCAGAACTAATGAAACAGACCACTAGTAGTCCATGTCATTAATTCTGCTGGATGTAGAGACGCGATACATCGCGTCTCTCCAAGGGTTTCAACACCCAACCAACCCCCCAAAATTAATGACACGAAGCACTAGTGGTTCGTGTCAAAAGTTTTGATGGGTTCAAAAATACCCTCATCTCTCCTAATTCTTCCTCCGTGTACTCTGTGACTCTGTGGTTCGTTTTGAACCCCCCAAAACTAATGACATAGACCACTAGTGGTTCGTGTCAAAAGTTTTGATGGGTTCAAAAATACCCTCATCTCTCCTAATTCTTCCTCCGTGTACTCTGTGACTCTGTGGTTCGTTTTGAACCCCCCAAAACTAATGACATAGACCACTACGTTATTTTATAAACACTTCACTTTATTTGCTGATACCTTTCTTGAATCTCCTCAATATTAAATACCGCTTGAAATTCTAACTTTTGCGACTCGTAAAACTCTGCACCACCTTGCTTTCTATCTACTAGTGAAATTACTCGATTCACGGTATAACCCGCATCCCTCAATCTTGTTACAGCTTTCATCGCTGATTGCCCGGTGGTGACGACATCTTCTAAAACAACAATATCCGCACCTGCGGGTAAACTCGGTCCTTCGATATAGGCTTGAGTACCGTGACCTTTAGCTTCTTTGCGAATAATCAAACCTGGAATTGGTTGGTTTTCGTAGGCAGAAACGACACTAACAGCACTCACAATCGGGTCTGCACCCAGTGTTAAACCTGCAACTGCCTGGGTATCGCTAGGTAACATCGATAACAATAAGCGACCAGTTGCTAAAGCACCTTGAGGATGGAGTGTGACTGGCTTGCAGTTAATGTAATAGGTGCTAGGTTGTCCGGAGGAAAGGGTGAAGTTTCCTTCTTTGTAAGCTTCTTGGCAAAGTAAATCTAATAACTTGTGACGCAAGGTAGTTATATCGGTATCGGTTGACCAAGTATTAGATTGGGAGATGATTTCAGCGGGATAACTCATTACAAATCGAAAAAAATTATGCTACACCAATGGTTGAACTCATCCGAGTTCTCAAATTAAGCATAAGTTAAGATGCGCTCAATATTATATAGAGGAGTAATAAATGTGATCGGTTTCAAATCCAAAACACTGGGTGGTCTAATGGTATTAATTGCTGCGGCATTTTCTCCGTCGGTTGCTTTCGCACAGGACAGTGCCCCTAATTATGAAACAGCAAGCGACACTATGGAAAGAGCTTTTTTTAAGAACGACCCTAATTTCTACCGTAATAATAGCTTTAAACGGGATATCGATTTGATTCTCGGACCTGGTTCTTTGTTCCGTAATTCGTTTCCAGAAAATGAAATTGCTAGGGATGCCGAATTGGTAAATACTGTTTATCGAGATATCATGATGCAACAGGCAACGAATGACCCATATATTCGGACTCCCGATTTGCCCAATCCTTACAATACATCACTAATGATGTCTCCGCGCTTGAATCAAGACAAACTCCGTACTGGTACTGAGTTTAGGTTTGAAGGAATGCCTTCAAGGTAAAAGTTAGGAGTTAGGAGTTAGGAGTTAGGAAATGTAGAGACGCGAAATTTCGCGTCTCTTATTGAGTTAGGAGTTGTAAATTAAAAAAATAATTGTCCCCCTTACTTTCTTTGCTCCCCTCTTCGCTACACTCTATTCTCAAGTTAGAACTATAATTAATTCCTAACTCCTCACTCTTAACTCATAACCTCAAATTAATCCAGGGTACAGGAGTTGAACCTGTCTGGTACGAATTATGAGTTCGTTGCCTAAACCGCTCGGCCAACCCTGGTTGATTATTTATTTTAGACTATTTTAGTCTATATTATAGCGTGCGATCGCTCAAAGCGTTAAGCTTTGCTTATCAATATGAGCGAGAATTAACCAAAGCACAAATGTTAATCCAAAAAGCCAGTAAAATTATACCAGATTTTTATAATACATTATTCGATAATGAAATAGTGCAAACTAATATAAATTGAGCTTTACTTATAAAGATTCGAGTTAAAACAAACCTGTAATTCCAGATAGCCCTGCATTTATTTGCAAGAGATTCAAGAGATGAAACTTAATTCTACTGTACTTTTAACGTTAATTTTACTAACCCTGATGTTGGGAGCTGGTTCTGTAAGTGCAATTTTGGGTTTTGATATTGGCAGTAAAGCTTTAAAAGGTGTAACAACTCCAGATGCTCGCCCGACAACCAAATTTGCCACCAGTAAGGCTGCCAACTTGTCACAGACTGGAGTGGCGCTGTTAAGGGAAGAAGAAATTTTGAAAATAGTCAAGTCGCGGATTGAAGGGAAGACTAAAGCCGCAAAATCTGATAAGCCCGATGATGAGGATGAAGACTCGAAAGCCTCGAAGCAGAAGCCGGAGGAAAAGCCAAAGGAAGTAGAAGAAAAACCCCAAGCTGGATTTCCGATTAATGCCGAAAACCAAGGTATAAGCTTTGTTGTGCAGTCAGCGCGAATTTCGGGTGGAGATTTGACATTAAAAGTCAATATGCAAAATAAAGGTGCGGATACTGTACGCTTTCTGTATAGTTTCCTAGATGTGACTGACGATAAAGGGCGAACACTGAGTGCGAGTACGCAGGGATTGCCGACAGAATTACCTGGAAATAGTGCAGTATTTTCGGGAACAGTAAGCGTTCCTACGCCTTTGCTTGATGATGTGAAGAAAATTTCCCTAGCTTTAACCGATTATCCCGCCCAAAAATTGCGGCTAGAAGTCTCAAATATTCCGGTAGAGAAGTAGTTGGGGAGAAGGGGAGAAGGGGAGAAG
>CAXTCQ010000131.1:0-10423 GCA_964242965.1 uncultured Calothrix sp.
CATCGTTATTATATAACTATACGGCGCAACCCCCCAAAATTAATGACACGAACCAGTAGTAGTTCATGTCATTAATTTTGCTGGGTTGATTGACCATTCGAGAAGGCTAAAATCCGGGTTTCGTAAAAGTTACCCGGATTCTCTGAACCCCTCAGAACTAATGACACACACCAGTAGTCTGTGTCATTAATTCTGCTGGATGTAGAGACGCTTGGGTATCGCGTCTCTCCAAGGTTTTCAACGCCCAACCAACCCCCCAAAATTAATGACACACACCAGTAGTAGTCCATGTCATTAATTTTGATGGGTACGTAGTAGCGCTTAAGCGCATAAAAACATTAATTTAGAGGGCTAGAGCAACAACTACGAACCCCTGAAAATTAATGACACGAACCAGTAGGTTGGCTGGAACGTTGACGCGAAGCGGCTTGCCGTTGGCGCAGCCGCCGTTTTAGGGCTAGGCTAGTGGAACCCAACTATTAAATGTTGGGTTACGCTTACGCGCTACACCCAACCTACAGCTACAACCCATCAGAATTAATGACACAAACTACTACTACAATTGAGTTGAATATCCTGGTAACGGTTCGTACATCGGTAATCGAGCGACTAACTTGGAGCTTGTCCCGAATTTACCAAAATCGGATTAACTTGAGAGAATAGAAATATCAACTCGAATTCACAAACACCCGTGAACAAGCCGTTGCATTCCCAAAATTACTGTAAAATTAGAAAGGAGCAATAGAGTAAATCATGCTATCAGTGAACATAAATTCGGATAATTATAATTTTCCAGAAATTATAGACCGAGTAACAGAACTTGGAGAACGTATCGTTGTCGAACAGCCAGGAAAGGCAAAAGTTGCTATTATTGCCTACGACGACCTAAAGCGATTGGAAGCATTAGAAGAAATTTTGCTTGAAAAAAAAGCAGAACTACAAGAATACGAATGGCTCAAAGCAGCAGCAAGCAATCCAGCCTTTGATTTCCTTAATGACCCTGAAGAAGACATTTACACTTTAGCCGATGGAAAGCCCTTCCATGACAACGAAAGCTAAAGTAGTCCTAGTAACTTTCCCATTCGATGATTTATCGACTACCAAGGTGCGTCCCGCAGTCTGTCTCACCAACCCAGTTGGTTCTTATAACCACGTTATTCTAGCTTTGATTACCAGTAAAGCTCCATCTGCTTTACTGGAAACTGACATTGTATTAAATCCTAGCCATCCTGACTTTGCCGCAAGCGGATTACATAAAGCATCTACTATCAGGCTAGATATGCTAATAACAGTTCGCACATCGGTAATTCAGCGTGAAATTGGAGAATTATCAAAGGATATGCAGGAGCAAATAGCTAACAAGCTGTGCGAAGCTTTGAGTGACTAATAGTAGTCTGTCCTAAATTTCTTAAAATCTGATTTAATTGAGAAAATAGGAATATCAACGCTCGAATTGACAAACACCCGTGAACGTTCCTACAGATATCTCAACGCAAACCCAGTCCCGCAAAGCTGACCACATCCGCATCTGCTTGGAAGAAGATGTCCAATGTCGGCAAACCACCAATGGACTCGAAAAATACCACTTCACCCATTGTTGCTTACCCGAAATCGACTGCGACAATATTGATATCAGTACAAATTTTCTTGGAAAACACCTCAACGCACCATTGTTAATTTCCTCGATGACAGGGGGAACCGAACAAGCAAAAATGATTAACTACCGTCTTGCGGAAGTCGCACAACACTACAAAATTGCGATGGGTGTCGGTTCGCAACGGGTAGCAGTAGAAAAACCCCAAGTTAGCGATACTTTTGCAATTCGCAAGCTAGCACCCGATGCGTTGCTGTTTGCAAATTTGGGTGCGGTGCAACTTAATTATGCCTGTGGTTTCGATGAGTGTTTGCAAATTATTGATATCCTCGAAGCTGATGCATTGATTTTACACCTCAACCCCTTGCAAGAATGCATTCAACCGCGTGGTGATAAAAATTTCAAAGGAATACTTGACAAAATAAATGCGTTGTGCAGTAAATTAACTATTCCCGTCATTGCCAAAGAAGTTGGGAATGGGATTTCAGGAGAGATGGCACAAAAGCTGATTGCGGCAGGTGTAAAGGCGATTGATGTAGCAGGTGCGGGGGGGACTTCGTGGGCAAAGGTGGAGGGGGAACGGGCAGAAACGGCGATGCAGCGAAGATTGGGGAGGACTTTTGCAGATTGGGGTTTGCCAACGGCGGAATGTATCGCTAGTATTCGCGCACTTGTGCCAGAAATACCGTTGATAGCGTCGGGAGGATTGCGCGATGGGTTGGAAATTGGGAAAGCGATCGCACTCGGAGCGAACCTAGCTGGATTAGCGATGCCATTTCTACAAGCTGCGGCAGAATCGGAAACTGCTGTTTACGATTTGGCAGAGGTTTTAATTGCGGAGATAACAACGGTGTTATTCTGTACGGGTAATGCGAATTTGGCGCAACTTCAGTCTTCTGGAAGTTTACAGCGCTTACAATAAACAATGGTAGGTATAAAACATCAGCTATAAAGTCAATAGCTATTTGTCATTTGTTCTTTGTCGTTTGTCCTTTGTCATTTGTCCACTTTGTTTCTACTAGCAAATAACTAATGACCAATAACCAGTGACCAATAACCAGTGACCAATGACCAATAACTAATGACCAATGACTAATAACCAATAACTATTGACAATGGATTATAATGAATAATTTTCTCAAACAAACTTTTGCGAGTTTACTTGGAAGCCTACTAGGGCTAATGATATTTTGTGGGGTTGGGACAACTGGTTTATTGGTACTGCTGTTTGCAGCTGCATCGAGCGATACTGGACCCCTAGTTAAAAATAAATCGGTGCTGGTGTTCGATTTGGCAATGAACATTACCGATGCCTCAGCAAGTTCGAGCGAAACGCTTCAAGAAGTGCTTTCTGGAACTAAGACAGCGCGAATGTCGTTGCGGAATGTTTTAGATACTTTAGAAAAAGCACGAAGCGATAAGCGAATTGTTGGTATTTATCTTGATGCAACTCATGTCTCCCAAGCTACTAGTGTGGCTGGTTTTGCGACTCTCAAAGAAATTCGGCAAGCGCTGGAGAAATTTCGCGCTACTGGGAAGAAAGTTGTAGCCTATGGGATGGAGTGGAGCGAACGCGAGTATTATTTGAGTTCGGTGGCTGATACGGTTGTAGTTAACCCGTTGGGAGGAATGGAGGTTAACGGTTTTAGTTCGCAACCAATGTTTCTGACAGGTGCCCTGCAAAAGTATGGTGTTGGAGTACAGGTAGTGCGAGTTGGTAAATTTAAGGGTGCGGTTGAGCCGTATATTTTGAATAAGCTCAGTCCCGAAAACCGCCAACAAACGCAGAAACTTTTGGATGATGTGTGGAGTGATTGGCGGACTTCGGTAGGAGGAAGTCGTAAAATTAACGTGCAGAAGTTACAATCGATTGCTGATAATCAACCAATCTTAGAAGCTGCGGATGCCAAGCAAGCGGGTTTGGTAGATAAAGTTGCTTATTTCGACCAAGTGGTTGGTGAGTTGAAGCAATTAACCGATTCCGATCGGGATGATAAAACATTTCGCCAAATCGGTATTGACGACTACGCTCAAGTTGCTAATAAAACATCCGATACCGAACGTCGCTCGAAGAATGAAATTGCCGTAGTTTATGCTGAAGGCGAAATTGTTGACGGACAAGGTGTTGATGGACAAATTGGAGGCGATCGCTTTGCCAAAATCTTTAATCAAATCCGTCAAGATAAGGATGTCAAAGCTGTAGTATTGCGGATTAATAGTCCTGGTGGTAGCGCGACTGCTGCTGATGTGATGCAACGCGAGATACAGTTAACCCGCGAAAAAATGCCTGTTGTTGTTTCGATGGGTGATATTGCCGCATCGGGTGGTTACTGGATTGCTACTAACTCAAACCGAATTTTTGCCGAACCGACTACGATTACAGGTTCTATTGGTGTATTTGGATTGCTGCTCAACTTTCAAAAAGTTGCTAACGATAACGGTATTACTTGGGATGCAGTGAAAACTGGTAAGTATGCCGATAATCAAACCGTGTCACGTCCGAAATCTCCCGAAGAACTAGCAGTTTATCAGCGCAGTGTCAACCGTATTTATGGTTTGTTCCTTGATAAAGTCTCGCAAGGACGCAAATTACCCCAAGAAAAAGTCGCAGAAATCGCCCAAGGTCGCGTTTGGTCGGGTACTGCTGCCAAGGATATCGGTTTAATCGATGAAATTGGCGGTTTGGATGCAGCGATTGAAAGTGCTGCTGGATTAGCGAATTTGGGGGACAATTGGAAGTTGCAAGAGTATCCCCGAAGTAGCAGCTTTAGCGAACGCTTTTTTGGACGCGCAACCGATGAAGTGCGAAGTGCTTTAGGTATTGAGGGTACAAAAATTAAAGCGGTTGACCCATTATCGATAGAGTTACAAAAATTGCAAAAGGAAATTTCCGTTTTGCAAAATTTGAATGACCCCAAGGGTGTTTATGCACGTTTACCATTTAATTTGAAAATCGAGTAAGGATTTTTGGGGAAACTATAGCGCTATGGTTAGCGATGGTTTTTTTAAGCAAACTATAGCGCTATGGTTGAGAACGTGATTGTGAGAATGGAAAACTATCTCACCTAGAGGAGATGTGGTTGTGACGAGGAACAGTCTAATCTAGAATAAGCTTCTTGGCTGCGCGATCAAAAACTTGTTTTATACGAAATAGTTTGTAGATTGTAATTTCAACTTTTTCGTCAGTTTGAAAGTCTTTTTCTTGGCATGAATTATCGATTAATTTAATACTATTAGTACCTGTTTGCTTCCTATCTTTATCTCGAACAATACCTTGATTATGCTCAAGTAAATTCCTGACAATGATAGTTTTTTTAATTTGTTGCTTCAATTCTTCGTCTAAGTTTTGTTCAAGGCTCGTTTCAATAACTTTAGTTTTCTCCACAGCTTTGGTAAAATCAAAATTTTCTCTTGCCAATTTCGGAACTTCTTCTAAAAAATTTTCAATATTAAAATCAAGTTCAACTTTGACTGTAGGGATTTTGGGATAGCTTTTAATACCTGCAAGATGCTCTTTAACAATTTGCTCAATTATTTTATTAAGCAAATCATACCATTGCTGAACAATTCGTCCATAAATTAATTCTGCAATTGCTCCTTTATTATTAAAGCATATTTCAAAAATTTTTTGATATTTCAAGTTGTTAAGACTTGTAAAACTTTGCGATTCAGTTGTACTGATAGGGATTATAAAGCTATAAGAAGCATCAGGGTAAGATTGTATATCTTCAACTATTTTATCTGCCCCAATTGAAACTGTTGCTATAAGAGCATGTGCTATGTCAAACCAGTTTCTTAAATCAGTTTGAAAATTATTGCGAATTTTTTGTAGTTCAGTCAGAACGATCGTATAGAAACTTAGGTGAAACTATGAAAGAATATTTTAAACCAGATGCACGTATATTAAGTATATTGGCTACGAAGCATATACGCAAACCCGCAATTTGTTGACGTGTTTACCTATAGGAATCCGGTTTGATTTATAAAAAAATCTAAGTATATGTAAGGTGCGTTACGCTGACGCTAACGCAACGGCAGTTTTGCGCGAGGAACATCCACACCGCAAACTGCCTCCCCTACGTATCTTTTCAAAAATAAAATAGTATTTCTATATATACAAGTTCAATTGTAAACAAGTATCTACCGCTTGACTAAGCCTGGAAATAACAATACTTCATAAAAATGGTTAAAGTCAGCATCATATTATAGCGTTTCTCAGGAAAAGTAAGGTACAACAAACGTAGTGGCGCAAGTCCTTGCGCCTCTACAAATGTTCCCACCTGCCTGGAAACCGCTACAAGTAAATATTATTGATTAAACCATATGACTACTGCACCAATTGCACCCAAAACAGTAACCTTTGAAGAATTTACAACATGGCGACCGGAAGGTGGACGCTACGAACTGCATAATGGAGTAATTGTCGAGATGGCTCAACCAACTGGTAAGCATGAAAATGTTGTTGGATTCTTAGCGCGTAAAATAACTGTGGAGTTTGACCGACTCAACTTGCCTTACCATATTCCCAAAACTGCACTTATTAAACCACCGGAGCAGGAGTCGGGTTATTCACCAGATATTTTGTTAATAAATCGTGACAATCTTGTCAATGAACCATCGTGGGAAAAAGAGTCAACTGTTTCTCAAGCTGCATCTATTCCTTTAGTGGTTGAAGTTGTTTTGACTAATTGGCGTGATGACTATCACAAAAAGTTTGCTGATTATGAAGAGATGGGCATTCCTGAGTTTTGGATTGCTGATTATGCTGCATTAGGTGGACGCAACTTTATTGGCGACCCCAAGCAACCTGCCTTTTTTGTGTGCCAGCTAGTTAATGGGGAATACCAAATGAACATGTTTAGGGGCAACACTCCAATCGTATCTCCTACTTTCCCTCAACTCAAGGTGACAGCCCAACAAATTTTTGATTCGGCTTTGTAGAGGAGTGGTGCTGGAATTGCAAAAATATCTCAGACCAATACTAATCAGGGATGGTAAAGTCAAATATATGTGGAGGTGGTAACTTATGACACAAACACAAACCGAACCAAAAATATACACCTTTGATGAGTTTATCGAATGGCTACCAGAAAACTCAATAGTACGTTACGAATTGCATGATGGGGTAATTGTTGAGATGCCTAAACCTAGAGGGAAGCATTCAAAATTAACGGGATTTCTCATTGAAGAATTACTTGTAACCATTAGAGAGGTAGGTAAGCGCAGTATTTGGACAATACCTAGAGAATCGATTGTTAAACCTTTCCGTGACAAGTCTGGGTACGAACCTGACATTATTATTTTGAATGAGGAAACTATCGGTACTGAGACAAGGTGGGAAACTGAATCAATTATTCAAAACGCGACTTCGGTCAAATTGATAGTAGAAGTTGTTAGCAGCAACTGGCGTGATGATTATTACAATAAACTCCGTGATTATGAAGAAATGGGCATTCCAGAATACTGGATTGTTGATTATGCAGCTTTGGGTGGACGTGATTTTATCGGCTATCCCAAACAACCTACTATCTTTGTATGCGAGCTAATCGATGGGGAATATGTAAAAACAATGTTTCGAGGGAATGACTTAATTAAATCCCCGACCTTCCCACAATTAAACTTGACTGCACAACAGATTTTTGATTCGGTTTTATAATTGGATATTTGTACTAGTAGTTCATGTCAAAATTTCTGATGGTTTACTAGATTCCTAACTTCTTGGAGAAGTCGGGATCTGGGCAAGAGCGAAAAGGTCAAAATTAATGACACAAACCACTAATGGGGTGTCCCCTAAATGCCGTTATCTCAGCGGACACCCTTACCCAGCTTCTAAAAGAAGCTAGGTTTTAGATATCAATTTCAAACTATTTAAGCATCAGCAGGCTGCTCATTCATCAGTTCTGCTAACGCTTTGTCTACAGTTATATTCAGGTACAAAGCTCGCTCATCAACTGCTCGTACCCAACTAACAGGAAACCAGTGATGTTGACCATCGGGGGCGCTATGCTTCGTTATTTTAATATACTTGCTACCTTCTAAATGGTCTACATTGCCAATATGTACGTCAGAAGAACCTTCTAAACCGCCCATACCTTCTGCGTAAATCGGTAAATGCTCTGTAATTTTCGATAAGTCCATTTTTAACCCTCTTAATAAATGCTTACACCCCGTCGCGGGGGCAGGCAAGGCTTTGTGCGACTGCGACTGTAATTTTCAAATTAAGATTAGACTAGGTAAAAATCCTCAATCTACAGACAGAAAGTCATGTACTGCCTATGGATGGTTTTTAAGTAAATACCGGGATGATTTTATAAAAAACTTACAAAGCTAACTCGATTTAATTTCAAGTTCTTATCAAGTAGATAGAATTATCTAATAACTATATTATTGATATTCAAATTTATCTTAACTTGATGAAGCTTTTATTATAATTATTTAAACTCTTTACGTAATTAACTATCAAAAAAAACTAATAACAGTACATAGTTAATTTATAAAGATTCCATCAATATTTTGTCATTGCTATTGCTTCATCAGTGTTCTTACTATTAATGTTCTAGGAAAGAGTACATCTGCCGAAAAACTGAATTAAATAAATCAAAGGGAAATACATATGCATCGACCTCTGCCCAAAATCCAGCTTTTGGCAGCAGTTTTAGCTATCTTTTTAGCGCCTACATCTGCTGCACATGCAACAACATTAAGCACTGTTAAATATGAAAGTTCTGTTGATGTTCAAAAATCAAACTTTGATAAATTTGTCACTATCCCTAAATTTAACCCCGATTTAGGCATATTACAAAACGTGTTTGTCCAGCTTGGCTCTGAAGTCAAAGGTTTGATTAAGCTAGAAAATACCGATGCCAAATCAGCCGATATTACTGCTAACTTAGCGGCTGAAGTTAGCTTGCTTAAACCAGATAATAGTATTTTGCTAACTACTTTACCGACTGCATCGATTACACAGCAATTTGCTGCTGATGATAGCAAATTAGATTTTAGCGGTACATCAGGAGCTACTTTTGATAATTTATCAAATAGCCAAACTGCATCCATTAATCTCACGAGTGGATTTGATTTATTTGTTGGTTTGGATGAATTGATATTACCAGTTAGCGCTGTTGCTAAATCAAACGGTTCTGGTGCAGGAAATCTGGCCCAAGTCTTTAATACATTTGCAGGTGCGAATGTCGAGGTTGTTTATGAATATGTAGCGATAAAACCAGAACCACCAAAAAGGAGAGTACCGGAATCCCAAATTCCAGTTGGGGTAATTGTTGCAGTCGGAGTTTGCGTTTTGCTTAAAAGTAAATATCCGCAACATGTGTAACGGGTAATAAACTAATAGTTCATTTCATTAGTTCTGATATGTCGCAGGAGTCAGATCCCCGACAACTTTTACAAAGTCGGGGATCTAGCGTCCTCTCATTTGCGAACACCGTCGTTATCAATGGCACTGTAGGTATCGCTGGGTAAAAGTCCTAACCAAGGGTCGGAACTAGGTGTTAAAAATAGTTGGGAATAGACTTTTTCATTGAGTTTTTCAACACTTGCTGTATCGCGTCCTTGGACAAACCACTGGTGGATTTGGCTGTGCAGCATGTATTCGTTACGAACTGTATCTAAAGCCATTGCAGATTCAAAGTTATTTGTCAATCGCAACAACGGATTTGCTGAATTGTTGGTTGAGTAAAACTTTTTCGCTTTAATTAAAGCAAGGCTATTTTGGTCTAATTTGGCATCTGCTATATAAAGTTGCGCTATCTGATTCCAAGTAGCTTGGTCGGTAATTTCTGCGGCATTATTTGCTGGTACTGTTTCGATGCGCGATACTACTGGCATTTCGACCCGACTTTTAGTCACAGCGATATTACCTGCAACTGCTGCACTTGGTGATGTTGTATTACTGGTATCGCTAAGTCTGGGAGGAATTTTGATTCCGAGTTTCTTCAAATCGGATGACCATTGGGTTTGGATTGCTTGGAGGCGATCGCTATGATATTTTTGCAGGTACGTTTCGCGTTCTGTACCAGTACGTTGGTTTAATTCTCGTACTGCTATTTGCGAAAGTTGTAACTGCCTCAAAAATGCCTTGGGTGCATATAATCCCGGTATCGCATCGATGGGACGACCCGCAGCATCTAATATATAATGAATGCTGTTACCTGTAATTGTCCGTTCGAGTTTGCGACCATCACCGAAGTCGATAGTGATTTTTGGTGCGGGGCGTACTGATTGCCAATGCAATATATATTTATCGCGCAGTTCTTTAGAAATTGCCGCGTTGGGATATAATGCAACTCGGAAGAAGCGACTATTTGCACAACTTAGGTCTTGGTCGAGTTTACCCAAGAGTCGCAGCGATAAAATTGGTTTACCGCTAACTTTAGCGGCAGCTTTGGCTTGTTTTAAGTTGGTATACCAATATAGTTGGGAAGCATAACAGTCGCGTTGCCCGCATAGTGTATCTAAAGCTGTACGCATTTGCGGAGAAGGGTTTTTGAGTTCGTTGGCATGGGTTTTGAGGAATACTTCTAAACCTTTGGGTCCTTGGTTGCGAAATGCAGCCACTTCTTGAGTTAGCTTGGTATTTGATGCTACAGGATTCGCATTAACTGTTTGCGATCGCGCAAAGCCCATTAAAATCGCTGCGGGAAGTATTGCACAACTAATCGTTCGATTGATTATTTTTAATTGCATACATAGCATAAGGCGTAATAAAAAACCAGTAGTTGCTTTGTATATAAATACAAATCAATTAAGCAGTTCATAAATCAAATGAAAGCTTTATGTAAAAAAAGTTTCCATTTATCGATTGTATGTTATAGG
>CAXTCQ010000131.1:10523-22150 GCA_964242965.1 uncultured Calothrix sp.
GGCACGGCAGTATTCTTATAGGGGCACGGCAGTATTCTTATAGGGGCACGGCAGTATTCTTATAGGGGCACGGCAGTGCCGTGCCCCTACTTAGAAATTCGCCCTCCACTGTTAATTTTCCATCGTCAAAGCAAAAGTCAGCAGTTGTATTCACAAAAGCGTCTCAAAAATCAAATACTCTCTATTTATTAAACTATCAGTTATCGATAACTTATCTTAATGTTTAGTTGAGTTAATAAAATACCGTATAGAGTTAAGCTGAATTTTGTAGATATTCTCAATAGTAGAAATTAAAAACAATTAAGTTATTGAGCTTTGCTTGCGTTAGTATTTTAATACTGGTAAGGTAATTATATCCATTCAGCTATTTTCACTTATCCATGCACAAGGTAGCCCCGATTGTATGGCAAATTGTTAAAACAGAGCGATATTAGGTTCAAAGACATGCAGAAGAACAGTAAGCTGAGTGTAAACCAGGGTTGCAATCTCAAGTGGAAACTAGGTGATAAATGTATCCGAGTTTCGACTGTAAAATGTTTGCCAATTTTTAAAGCATCTGAGTCACTATCGAGTATGTAGTGAAAAAGTCAAACAACTGACAATTAATAAGCGTATATATTCGTACTACGACGGAATTGCTGTAAGGCTTTGTCTACTCGCACTTTAGACCAATTGCAATCGGTTGACCG
This sequence comes from uncultured Calothrix sp., assembly GCA_964242965.1. Lineage (GTDB taxonomy): Bacteria > Cyanobacteriota > Cyanobacteriia > Cyanobacteriales > Nostocaceae > JANNFJ01. Next base: position 11,213 of record CAXTCQ010000131.1, read on the forward strand.
TTTGTGCTGGTGAACTAGTTTCAAGGGGGCACTTGGCGCTATGCGACAAAACAATGAATTTTAGGAAGTCTTTAAAGTCAGCATTACGGTATCGATGCGAATGGAATCTACGCTTTGAATACCGCTAATTATTTGTATCTTGATGTAGAGAAAAAAGTTGATACGTATCTATCGAAAGTAGGACTTATGCGAATAGTCCTTGATAACAAGTTTTTTCCGTAGTATGAATAATTTACGGGTACGAAAAAAGTGAAGTGTCTATATGTATTTGAGCCTTGTTTGATTGCGTTGAAACTATCAACAAAGCCAAATATTGCATAGAAAAAATAGCTCGTGCAATAGACATCAAGTATTTACTGAAAGTAACCATACTTGAATATAAAAATGATTATCTGAGGCTGAATTTATGTAATTGCAACATTTAATCTGGCATTGCTTTGACGATGGCAAAGTAATCGAGTTATGTTTGGGAGTATCGATTATCGATGCTGTCAGTTTACGTTCACAATTGATTCAAGGACAGAAACAATGGGTATCCCTAGCGCATCTTTCACCGCTACTGATAAAGCATTTACCGTTACAGGTTACGAAAAGATTGAGTTTAGTTTAGAGTATGTGAACGGGGCGTTTGATATAAAAAACACCGAGATTGCTGATAGTTATACCAAGTATGGGCGTTGTCTAGCGGTAGTTGATGCTAATGTAGACCGCTTATACGGCGAGCAAATTCGCTCTTATTTCCGCTATTACGACATCGCATTAGAAGTGTTTGCTGTGACAATTCCGGAACCCGCAAAAACACTGGCAACATTTGAAAGCATCATTGATGCATTTGCAGATTTTGGCTTGATTCGCAAGGAACCAGTTTTAGTGGTGGGTGGTGGTCTAGTGACCGACGTTGCAGGTTTCGCTTGTTCTGCTTATCGTCGTCGTACTAACTACATTCGAGTTCCGACAACATTGATTGGTTTGATTGATGCGGGTGTAGCAATCAAGGTTGCTGTCAATCACAAAAAACTCAAGAATCGTTTGGGTGCTTATCATGCACCAGAAAAGGTAATTCTAGATTTTTCCTTCTTACAGACGTTGCCAACAGCACAAGTTCGCAACGGAATGGCTGAATTGGTGAAAATTGCCGTTGTTTCCAACAGCGAAGTATTCGAGTTGTTGTATGAGTACGGGGAAGAGTTGTTAAAAACTCACTTTGGTTACATTAATGGCACACCAGAACTACGAGAAGTTGCCCACCGTCTCAACTACGAAGCCATCAAAACCATGTTGGAGTTAGAAACTCCCAACTTGCACGAACTCGATTTAGACCGAGTTATTGCCTACGGACATACATGGAGTCCAACGTTAGAATTAGCACCTATGATACCTTTGTATCACGGTCATGCAGTCAACATTGACATGGCGCTATCAGCGACAATTGCAGCCAGACGTGGTTATATAACTATTGAAGAACGCGATCGCATTCTTTCTTTGATGAGTCGGATTGGTTTAGCGCTTGACCATCCGTTACTTGAGGGTGAATTGTTATGGAAAGCGAGTGAATCCATTACCCAAACCCGCGACGGGAAATTACGTGCGGCAATGCCTCGTCCGATTGGTACTTGTTTCTTCGTCAACGATTTAACCCGCGAAGAGTTGGAAGCAAGTGTTGCCGAACACAAGCTTCTATGTGCAAAATTACCTAACAATGGGGAAGGCATCGACGCATACATCGGTACTGAAGAAACTGAAATGGCTAGCGTGTAAAAGTTAGGAGTTAGGAGTTATGAGTCAGAAGTTAGGAGTCAGCAGGGGCGGGTTTACAGAGATTTCTCATCCCATACAAGTTTATTAGTGAACCCGCCCGTACAGGAGTTAAGAATTGTAAATAATTATTCACTCCCCCTTCTCCCCTTTCTGCCTCTTTTCCCCTTTCTTTCCCTTCCCCTTTACCCTTTACCCCTTCCCTCTCTTCCCCAACATGATTGTCGAACTAAAAAGCGCACGTCCAGTAACTCCGCATGGTATCTTAGTGTCGCAGCTGCAAATTGCACTCGATTTGGCAGTCAAAGAACAAGCTTCACCATCGGTAATCAAAGCATTGCAAGAAGCTTATCAACTTGCGTTCGGATTAGAACCATATATCAACGAATGCACTACCAATGAATCCGGACCTTTGGCAGCATTGGCAAAACGTACCAGTACAGAAGACTGGAGTAAACGCTTCAGTGATGGTGAAACTGTACGTCAACTCGAACAAGAGATGCTTTCTGGACATGTGGAAGGACAAACTTTAAAGATGTTTGTTCGCATGGTTAAAGCAAAACGCATCCTCGAAGTGGGTATGTTTACTGGGTATTCAGCTTTAGCAATGGCAGAAGCATTACCAAGTGATGGATATATGGTGGCATGTGAAGTTGATGATTATGTAGCTAACTTCGCACAAGCTTGCTTTCAAAATTCACCGCACGGTTATAAGATTAAAGTCGAAGTTGCACCAGCATTGGAGACTTTACAAAAATTAGCACAAAACGGCGAAGCATTTGATTTGATATTTATCGATGCTGATAAAAAGGAATACGTTGCGTATTTCCAAACTATCTTGGATAGTAATTTGCTTGCACCCGACGGAATTATTTGCGTCGATAACACCTTAATGCAAGGGCAACCCTATTTAAGTAACGAATATAGTACAGCGAATGGGGATGCGATCGCGCAATTCAACCAAGTTGTTGCTGCTGACAGTCGAGTTGAACAAGTGCTGTTACCGCTACGAGACGGTTTAACTATCATTAGTCGAGTTTAAAAAATTAGGGAGTAGGGAGTAGGTAGAGAGTAGAGAATAGGGAATAGATGGGAAATTATCATTTTTAACTCCTTACTCTTAACTCCGCTCCTCCGCTCCTCCCTACTCCCTACTCCCTACTCCCCACGGACTACTCCCTTGATTTCCTCAAAACAGTCTGTTAATTTCCCTCGCTGGATAGGTGTTATATTCCAAAACCTTGGTGCTTTAACCCTGTTGTTGCTAGCGCTACCAATCAATGGAAGTATTGTACTGGTATCGCTAATATTAAATAGCTTTTTGAAATTATTCCGCAAAAAAGTTGTAGCTTCCGACCCGAAAACAATCTTAATTAGCGGTGGTAAGGCAACCAAAGCTTTACAGTTAGCACGTTCATTCCATGCAAGCGGACATCGTGTTGTGCTTGCAGAAAGCGAAATGCATTGGTTTACCGGACATCGTTTTTCTAATTCTGTGAGCCGTTTTTATACCTTACCTGAAGCTGACCTAAATCCGGAAGGTTACATCGAAGCGTTTAAGGATATTGTTAAAAAGGAAAATGTTGATATCTATGTGCCTGTTTGCACTCCATCCACTAGCTATTATGACTCGTTAGTCAAAAGTTCGCTGTCAGGATGCGAGGTTTTCCACTTCGATGTCGATGTGACGCAAATGCTTGATGATAAATTTGCCTTTACCGAAACTGCACGTAATATCGGGTTATCGATGCCAAAGGCATATAAAATAACTAATGCAGAACAAGTTATTAATTTTGACTTCTCCCAAGAAACACGTAAATATATTTTAAAAAGTATTCCTTATGATGCGATACGGCGCTTAGATTTAACTAAACTTCCTTGCGAAACACCCGAAGCAACGGCTGCATTTGTAAAGAGTTTACCTATTAGTCCAGAACAGCCTTGGATTATGCAAGAGTTTATTCCTGGTAAAGAGTATTGTACTCACAGTACAGTGCGAAATGGAGAAGTGAAGCTCCATTGTTGTTCGGATTCTTCAGCGTTTCAAATCAATTACGAACAAGTCGAACACCCGCAAATTCTAGAGTGGGTAAAGCAGTTTGTTAGTACTTTGGGAATTACCGGGCAAATTTCCTTTGATTTTATTCAAGCTGAAGATGGGGAAATTTATGCGATTGAATGTAATCCCCGTACTCATACGGCGATTATGATGTTTTACAATCATCCTGGTGTGGCAGATGCGTATCTTAGTGAAGATACTTATGCTGAACCAGTACAACCTTTGGCTAGTAGTAAGCCAATCTATTGGCTTTATCATGAGGTTTGGAGGCTGACAAGTGTAAAATCTCTGGAAAAATTGCAAACTTGGTTGCGAAATATCTTTCGTGGGAAGGATGCTATTTATAGTTTTAGCGACCCTTTGCCATTTTTGATGGTTCATCACTGGCAATTTCCGATCCTTTTGCTGCAAAATCTGCAAAAGTTAGAGGGTTGGATTACAGTTAATTTTGCTACTGGGTGGTTAGTCAGGTCTTAAAGCGTGTTTATTGAAGGAAGAAGAAGGAAGAAAGAAGGAAGAAGGAAGAAGGGTGTTTATATATGGAGATTCTGACCCTAAGCTCACAAGTAACCCTAAGAAGAATCGAAGTTTTAACCCCCTAAATTTGCTAAAATATTATCTAGGGTGCGTTACGCTATCGAATGAGCGTACCTACGTATATTTTCACAAGACGGCTGTATTATTAAAATTGATAATAACCGTTGCCGATTTGCATGTTTATGGGGACTGCATTTCCTCGCGCATCGACTTTGATTTGGATTTTGATTGGTTGTGAATGTTGGTTGAATTGTTGGTTATTAAAAACATCTTTGTTGACTTTTTCGTTTTGATTTTCAGGAATGTTATATTTTTCTAACCCGTAAATTACTGAACCGTATCGATATTTACCGCGCAATGCAACTTGGTTTTCTGGTAATGTTCGAGGAAGTTCGCTTGTAATTAGCATCGGTGTCCAAGCTTGAGAAGTTGATTCTTCCCCTTGCATAATTACATACAAATTAGTGTCTTGTGCAATTGGAAAATATTGCTGATTAGTACCGGGATACTGTTTAATTAATTGATTCCAACCAGGTAGCTTTTTTAACGTTTCAATGCGGGAAATATTGTAATCTAAAGTTACATAATTACCGCGCAGTATGTCGTAAGGGTCTACTGGTGCGGTTTCTAATGTAACTGTTTTACCTGTTGTTTCTGTATATATACTGTGTATAGGTACTGCTAAAATAATTCCAGTTTGCAACAGTAAAGGAATTATTAACCGCCATAATGGTGTTAATTGAGGAGATTTGGGCTGATTAGCACGTAAGTATTGCTTTTGAATTGGAACTGAAGCTGATGCGGACTTGGGTTTCGATGTCATGAAGAGTGCTTAGAAGGATGATGCAGGAGCAGTTGTTCAAACCACAATCCTGCAAAAATTATAATAATGCCGCACCCGGTAAAAACTAATGATTTAAATAATAAAGGGGTATTATATTCGATGATTCGGCTGAGGATTTGTAGCGTTAGCAGCACTATCCCACCCCAAAATCTCCAACGTTCGCCATTTTCTAAAGCTTGGCGAATCAGACAGCAAGCTATAATTGCCGTTATTGCGTTAAAAAGTGCAACGTTAACTAGTTCGTCTTTGTTGAGACGCAATACCGGAATTAATGCCGCGATCGCAATCCAGCTTAAAATTACTAAGGTCATCGAATTGAATCGACGCGATTGTTTATAGGCTTGTGTTTTAAATAGCCATTGAATCAAAGCAATTATACTGAGGCAACCAATATTTGTAACTACAACGCTTGTAGGAAGAGATGTGAAATTAAGTTGCCAATACCCGCGAAATGAAAAGGTGTAAAAAAGAGTGCAGAAATATAACAGCGTTAAACTGCGGGCAAGGGGTTGAAAGGGGCGAAAATTGAGATTGGGAAATAGTAAATCGTCATAACTCCACAGTAGTGCGGGTGGAAGTGCAAAAGCAAACGATGCTGTGTAGAGATATTTGAAGGGATTTAGATTCAATTGTAGAGAAAAAGTGAATGCGATCGCACTTAAAGCAAAAACCCAACGCGATTTACACAAATATGCTAGGGGTATAAACACTACCCACAGCAATAATGGCATATGTTCCACCGCTAACCGTGCTAAGTTGACATCGTTACTCAAATATGGTAAGTTGCTCAATCCCGTAAAATATCCAAGTTGTACCAGAATTAATCCTAAAATTGCTAGCGATGTCAACCGCAAGCTGTAAGCCATAATTACAACACCAGTACCCCAAGCTAGAAATAATTCGTAATTAGAACTATTAATATGGAACACTTGCAGCATTACAGCGTTTATCACCCCTAGCACTAACGCACCTAAAAGTAACAATCCTTGACCCAAAATCTGCTTGCGCTGTCGCGGTTTTTTCCCTTCTAAAGCATCGATAATAGGTTGTTGCCACAAGTAAAAGCCAATAGAGTTAGTTATAAATAATACAGTAAGCAATAGTAGTAACTTGATTTCTCGCGTCCATATTTGCCAATTAGCAGTAATAAATGCGATCGCGCCTAAACCAATAAGCACGCTACCCAAGGCAATTATAATAAATACATAGTTGACAGTTGCAGATGTATCCAGTTGATTGAACTCGTATCTTTCCGCAAGCTGCTGGAATTGGGTAGCACTAATTACACCTTCATTTCGCCAAACTCGTGCTTCTTTGTATAATTTTACGCGAAAATTATCTAGTATCATGATTAGGGAGTTAGGAGTTAGGAGTTAGGAGTTAGAAGTTAAGAGTTAGGAGTTAAGAATTAAGAGTTAGGAGTTAAAAATGATATTTTCTTACATATTCACTACTCCCTATTCCCCCTCTTCCCCTATAAAGTATTTTTTAGTATGAACTCCGCTTCTTGAATCAATAGTTATAATGTGACAGTTTTATTGTTGGTTTGATATCTATACAGTTATTACACAGTTTATGATGGATAAAATTTCAAATTTATTACTAAAACTATCTCGGAGACTGTATGTAAACCCGGATGAACAAGAAGAATTTACTAATGCTTTAATTTATCCTCAATCATTTAACCCTAGTATTTTATGGTGTCAAGAAAAACCTGGTAACTTGACATTCAATGTATCACCATCATTACCTTGGCAACCTGAATTTGTAGACCGTTTAGTAATAGGTGAGAAACCAGGTCAACATCCATTACACGAACAAGGATATTTTTACTGTTTAGATTTTTCTTCAGTATTTGCTGCTTCAATTTTCTTAAGCATTCCCCAACCAATCAACTTGATTTTTGATATGTGTGCTGCACCCGGAGGAAAAAGCATTTTTGCATGGAAAGTTCTGCAACCACAACTACTAATTGCCAATGAAGTAATTGGTAAACGTATTGGAATGCTACTTTCCAATTTAAAAAGATGTCACATTCAGCCAGCCGCAGTATTATGCCGCGATTCAAGTATTATTGCTGAAGCTATGCCAAAATCAAGCGATTTAGTGATTGTTGATGCACCTTGTTCGGGACAATCTTTGCTTGCTAAAGGTGAGAAAGCACCAGGATGCTTTCATCCCACGAATATTAATAAAAATGCCAATCGTCAAAAACGTATTATTGCCAACTCTGCCCAAATAGTCGCACCCCAAGGGTATCTTGCTTACATGACATGCACTTATTCCCCGGAAGAAAACGAACAGGTGTGCGAATGGTTGTTAGAAAGATTTCCGCAATTTAAACTTGTTGAGGTCAAGCATTTAAAAAATTACCAATCGCATTTAACAACAATGCCATGTTACCGGATGTTTCCGCAAAGCGGACTTGGTGCAGGTGCATTTGCTGCGTTATTTAGAAATACAGAAGCAGGCGAAGTCAATCAAGTTGATGAAAAAAGGTTAAGTGAATTGGGGGTTAAATATATTATCGCGCTAAGTCGCTAAGTCGCAAAGAAGATAATAAATTAATCCCTTTGCGCCTCTGCGCCTCTGCGCGAGATAATATATTTTGTTCTTATGTAATTACACTGAACCACCAGCAAACCAGTACATCTAAAATAGAATTAAAATTCCCAGACTGCATCACCATGTCGCAACTCCCACCACAGTGTCAAATCAAAGCACAAGTAGAGTCAATATTAGAACTATTACAGCAAGAACCGACGTTACGCTCCTACGATATTACACCCATCCAAACTTCGTTAATCAAAGCAATTTCCCCAAAATTTGAAATAGTTTTTGCGGGTGCATTTAGCGCAGGTAAATCAATGTTAATTAATGCACTCCTCGAACGCGAATTGCTGTACAGTGCTGAGGGACACGCAACGGGAACTGAATGCAAAATTGAATACGCTCAACCCGATAACGAACGTGTAGTTTTAACATTTTTAAGCGAAGCGGAGATTTGCGAACAAGCAGTAACACTATGTCAGTCTCTCGGATTTACAGATGTCACGAATATTAAGCAAGTTGAAATTATTGACTTGCTGCAACAAGGATGCGAAGCTATTATTCGGCAAGAAGGTGGAGAAAGTAAATCGGAACGTGCAAAGCAAGCAAAAGCTTTGATGTTGCTTCTCGAAGGATATACAAAAAATGGCTCTAGCATTCATCCTCACAATAATGCTACATACTCGATGGAAGCTTTTAATTTCACCAATCTTAAGGAAGCTGCGGGATATGCACGACGGGGAAGCAATAGTGCGGTGTTGAAGCGGATTGAGTATTATTGCCACCACCCATTATTAGAGGATGGGAATGTAATTATTGATACGCCGGGAATCGATGCACCTGTTGCGAAGGATGCACAATTAACTTACAGCAAAATTCAAAATCCCGATACATCAGCGGTGGTGTGCGTGCTGAAACCTGCTGCGGTGGGTGAAATGGCAAAGTCAGAAACCGAGTTATTAGAGGTAATGCGGAGTAATTCGGGAATACGCGATCGCGTTTTTTATATTTTCAATCGCATCGATGAAACTTGGTATAATTCTCAGTTGAGGCAGCGGTTGGATGATTTGATTGGTTCGCAGTTTCGGGATACGAATCGGGTATATAAGACGAGTGGGTTGTTAGGTTTTTATGGAAGTCAAATTAAGCAAACTTCAGCTAGCGACAGATTTGGTTTAGATTCAGTTTTTAGTGATGTCACGGGTTTGAATGGGAAGGAAGAAACACCGCAGTTTGTTTATGCATTCAATAATTATTGCGTCAATTCGGGCAAGTTATCTCCGACGAAATTTCGAGTTTCAGTAAATGGGTTTGAGACACCGAATCAGAATTATACGCGGATTTTAGGTGACTGGGGTCAGGAACTAATTGCACAATTGATTCACGATAGCGGAATTGAGGGATTTCGAGGTGAAATTACTCGTTATTTACGCGAGGAAAAGCGTCCGCAAATGTTTAAAAACCTTGCGGATGATTTGGGAAATGCTTGCATTCAACTCAAAAAACACTATCAAGTTATTCAGCGCGATTTGGATAGTCAACCCAATGAAATCGAGTCAATGAAAGCGCATGAATTGCAACGTCTCAATCAGGAATTACAAGAAGTTGGTTCGCAGTTTCGGTTACATTTGACGGAGGAAGTCAACAGTACAATCAATAATGACTGCGATGCATTTGAAGCTGACTTTAAACAACTTCAATCTCGAATGATTCGTCGTTTGGATGAGTTGCTGGATGCTTTTTCGGTTGCGGATGCTTATCGACGTGCAACAATCAGTCATCCCCGCAATGCTACTGCACCACTCATAGCAATTTTAGTTGAAGCTTTTTATTATTTAGCAAACCAGTTAGAAGATGTCTTGGTGCAGTCAACTTTACAACTAACATCGAATTACTTTCAACATTTAACCGAACGAATCCGAGCTTCCGAGTACTACCGTCAATTATACCGTTTATTAGGTGATGATAGCGGCATTGAAATTGAACTAAAATTAATCGAAAAAGAAGCTGTAATGACTTTAATTAATGCAGCGAGTGTTGAATGCGATCGCTTTGTGCGTGAAAGTCCGAGATTTTACGATGAAGGGACTTTCTCAATCTACCAATTTCGGGAAACGTTGCTGCAAACTTCCCAAGGTTACGACTGTGAAACTATGGTCGAAGCGGAACCAGCAATTCGACAATTACTCAAGTTGGATTTTGAACCCAAGATATCATCAACTATCCGTAAAACTTTCCGTCAAACCATCAATCAAACCCTAAAAACCCAGCTTTTACCGTTAGCAGAAAAACAAGCCGATACGATTTTACAGCAATACTCTAAAGCCCGCAATTATTTAGAAAAAAACTTAGAAAAAGAAGCCGAGGAAAAGATTGCCAATAATTTGCGATCGCAACAACACCTCAATCAAAAAATAGTTGCTTACAATCAAGCAGCCTCCAGTATTAATAGTTGCTTGCAAGTCATGGGCTTAAATCAGTATTTATTACCTACTATTGATAATGTTCGTGTCAATTTAGAAGCATTTGATAACAAACCAGTTACGAATGTTTCTTCAGTTAATGGTGTTGTAGATTCTGTGATTTAAAGTCTCAATTCCTCGACTTCTACCCTCTTAAAAGCTCTTTTATGGCAAAGACACCTACCTCCACCATGACGAAAACTCTCGTTCACTCAGTCGTCAGTATCGTCAAATTCATATAGATGTTTTTTATACTAGTATACGGTGTTGGTAGTTTCGGGTAATTAGGTCTGGTGGTGTGGTAAGAAAGCAAAGCATCAAGTTTTATGCAGCAATTCTACAGCGGTGCTGATATATATTTCCCGATATCCCCCCCACAGCTAAGAGAAAATTTAACCAAGATGCTAAATGGTATAACTTAAGCACAAGTTATAGTTCATTGCATTCAGAAATTGATTTAAATTTCGACATCGAAAGCTTTAAATAGAATGGCAAGGAATTTTTAGAGGATTTCGCTTAGGTGTTGATTCCGGTTCATTAGGGATAAGGTGAATTTCAATACTGTATCCAGCTTCCTTTGCTATCTTTTTTAGAGTTTCTATTTTAGGTATTTGCTTGCCTGACTCAAGTCGCGCAAGCTGTGGTTGTTTAATTCCAACCATTTCAGCAAAATCTCCAGGACTTACGCAACTGGCACAAGGTGCGGGTGGGGGCTTCGCCCCCGCCGCATG
>CAXTCQ010000132.1:0-22088 GCA_964242965.1 uncultured Calothrix sp.
TTGTTGTGTCATAAAAGAATTTTGGTGAGTGTTTCGGCGTATTTTTATATTTAAATTTATATTATGTACCCTTAACTGTCACAATCGCTTTTACTACTTACTCAATGTATTTAGTAATATAATATACTTAAATGCGGCGATTCAATCGCATCATAATACAAAAATAAAGATATAGCTGTAGCCAAAGCTGTTAGGACAAGTTAGTGACAGCCCGCGTCGCAGTGTGAGTTAATAAGTGTCCTAAGCTGCCTATCCGTTGCTATATTTTAGACATTCAGGTTACAGTTATATCAAACTTTACGCTTTCGGGAGTATCCCCAAAGTATTTAATAGTACAAAACTATCTGTTCCATTTGTGACACAGAGAGTGTTAACATTTCCAAGTTGCATTCAAGGAATTGCGATTGGAGACAAACCAACTAGACTTGTTCTTACCAACCGAAGTACGTTCGACACCAGCAAATCGAACCCCCGTGTTATTGATGGACGAGAAAACACTCGCAAAGTGGAAAAATCAAATTACCGTCCATCAACAACAGGTAAGAACAAACGAATCAACTCAACAAATTAGTTTATTCAACCTACCAAAATCACATGTTGAACCCGATACAGTTGACCCATTCAATCTACAACTATCTGCCCTGTCTTTTCATCGATTACCTGTAGATAGTCCCGGTCAAGCATGTTTGTATTTCGTTATCGATATAGCTACCGATTTAGTACTATATATCGGTGAAACCTGTAAATCAAACAAACGCTGGAAAGGTGTACACGATTGCAAGCGGTATATTGAAAACTACCTCGATTTGCACTATCGCTATGGGTTAAAAACAGCAGTCAATATCGGTTTTTGGTGGGATGCACCCCTACCAACAAGACCGCGACAGCGACTCGAATTAGCATTAATTCAAAAATGGAAATCTCCCTTCAACAAAGAGAGTTGGAAATACTGGGGACAACCATTTGGTAAAAATTAGCCTCTATTTTAGGGTAACTAAATGTGGAAAAATAATAAAGTTGGAAACTCAAAGCGCGAATTAAATGGCTAGCTTCTTACGTTTGGAGGCTAAAGTAGCGCCGAGAGTGCCAAGAACAAGTAAGCTCAGGATAGAGGTGGGTTCAGGAACGGTTATTATAGTTGCAGAAAAACTAATGGGTAACTCACTATCTTCCAGCCCAAAATTTTCAAAACCTGGTACAATCGGCGGTGCAGAAAAAACCTCTAAATAACCTGGTGTCGGTAAAAAACTAGCGAAAAACGGGCTAGAATAATTTCCCCCCGAAGTGGAATAACCAAAACCGTCACCCGTTAACTGCTGACTATTAAGACTAATTAAATTGTCAACATTAAAAGGTTCGTTTCCCGGTATTGGAGTTCCAGCAGTTTGCAGACTAGTAATTGTTTCACCATTTCTTGTACCAGTAATCCCTAAAATCTCGTAAAAACCCAAATTATTAGGGGTGTCATTGGTAGTGAAAGTACCGTTTGCCCCGATGCCAGTACCAGAGTAATTCCAGTTCCAACTTAAAGCAGAGGCAGCTTGCATTGTCCCGAAAACCAATCCAGATGTGGCAGCAAGGGCTGTGGCGGATAGTAGAGCTAAATTTTTCATGGAGGTCGGAGCGCACGTTGAGAGAATATTGTAATTAATAATATCAGTACCTGAGCGTTTCAGCTTATCTTAATGCCATTCAGCCATAGAGCAACAGAAAATAACAAAATACCAACTATTAAAGGAGCTTCTGGTAAAAGTAAAGGAGCTTGAGAGGAGGTAAAGTAACCGAATAAATTAGTTGCTAACAAGGAACCTAATATTGCTGCTAATGCAGTCTGACTTGCCAATGCACCTTGAATTACTCCTTGTTCTGACGGATGGATATAGCGAGATAGTAAGCCTTGAGCTATTGGTTTAGTCAAGAAATCAAAGCTATTGAGAATAATTACCCCATACATCATCCAGCCTCGATCGACTAAAATATACAGTAAATAACCAATCAAACTGAAAACTAATCCAAAAATAATAGTTTGTCTTTCACCAAAACGATCGATGAGTGAGTAAATCACTTTGCCTTGAGCTATAGCCGTCATTAATCCTAATAGCGTTAGAGATAAACTGGCTTGTAGTAATGACCAATGAAACTTATAAGTAGTGAATAAAACCCAAGTGCTTACAAAACATTGCAATGCTAAATCAATACAGAAAATAACAACAGCTAACGTTGATATGATGGAATTTTGGTACAATCGTTTTAATAAATTGAATGGATTAACCTGAGACCAAGAAAAATAGCGATCGCAAATTGGTGGACGAGATTCGCTAATAAATAGCAATCCATAGATAAAATTGAGCAGTGTTACACCCGCAGCCACTAGAAATGGATAGCGTAATCCCAATAAACTGAGTAAACCACCTAGTGCAGGACTAATCACCCAGGCTATTCCCAAAGTAACCCCCACTAACCCAAATGATTTGGCTCGATTTTGCGGCGTAGTGAGGTCTGCAATAGATGCAAACACAACTGCTAAACAAGCACCTGTCAAACCATTAATAAATTGAGCTACAAACATCCAATAGAGGTTCGGAGCAACAGCAAGCAATAGTTGGCTCAATCCTGTTCCCAAAAGCGAAAATAGTAGTAAAGGTTTGCGTCCAAAATAATCTGATAAACTTCCCTGAATAGGAGAGAAGATAAATAGCATTAAAGCATGAAGTGCTGAAATTGCGCCGAAATAATACGATGTAGTAGAGAGATTTACTACCTGTTCTTCAATTAGCTTGGGTAAAATAGGATTACTTATTCCAATACTTAATCCATCTATAAATAGAGTCACTAGAATAAAAAATATTCCGGTAGGTTTAAGCAATTTTGTATTTTCTCTATACATCCTGTTCTATTTGATCTAAAAAGTCCCAAAAGATTTTATGACTCTTTCGAGCCGCATGTTTACCTGCTACATATAGTTGTGCAGGAATTAGCTTTCCCCAAGTCAATAACCGAGAACTCAAGTCAGGATTGAAGAGACTAAATTGAGAGCGCAAAATATATGAGGTTTCCAAATAACCAATTAACATATGGGCTTTGTAATTAGGTAATAAACCAGTCAATAAATCTCTTATAAAGAAATTTTCAGTACCATTTAGAACCGGATTGTTCCATTCATCATCAAAAGCGATATTAATTGTTCCCTTGCGTCCAGATAATGATTTAGCGTAGCTAACATGATTATCCATAAGGTTAAAAACTTTTTCAGTTAATCTTTGATTTTGTTTACCTAAGACTGTATGCCAAGCTTTGCGGCTGAACCAGGGAACATTATCTTTTCGGGAGAGGGTAATAAAATAATCAGTGTTTTTGCAGATTGGGAGATGAGCAATCTCAGCAATTGGCATTTTTTCTAACCATCCTCCAAATGAAAACAAATAATTGGGAAGATGAGGATTTAAAAAGTTATCTATAGGTAGAACTGGAAGTAGATAACGCCTGAAGTAACCTGATTCTGAAATACTCGCTTGTAGTGCGTAAGTGTAACCCCGTGTTTTTGTTTGCAGCTGTTGAGATAAAATGAGAATTCTTTCGGGAGGAATAACAAAAGAATGTTTATCATCCTGAATAAAACTAAGAAACCCTACCCTACCTTCGAGTGAGTGTTGACGATGTTTTACAAAATGATTGACTAAATTATTAGCGGGAAAATAGCATTGATAGAGATTGTCTAAACCTGGTTTTTCTCTTAAAGTCCCACGAGTTTGGAAACCACATCGAAATGTAGAATGAATAACCATACCTTCAGGAATTTCTAAAAATTTTCCCGATTTAGAAAATCCTTGAGAAGCTGACCAAACATACTGGGGATTAAATAAAAAAATTTTCTTGTTGAGAATTTTTATGAATATTTTTTGACCGGGAATGCTAAACTTATTTTTACTCAGGTAATAAAACTTTTTAGTGAGATGAATTATAAGTCTAATATCTAGACGTTTTAGGATGTTTTTAGATGAATTAAAAGACTGACTAGAGTTAATAGTCATATCCTTATTCACAAGCTGTAAAAATCTGCCTAACTTATCTGAATTTAATTCATTAAATTCAGAATGTGAAATTTTATAAAAAGCTTCTATTAGTTCAAATATACTACTTACGATAGTATTAGCATATTCAAACCAGAGTTTTTTTAATAACTGGTTTCGTTTATAATAACTCGGTTCTTCAATCACCAAAGTGAAATCGACATTACGGAAAAAATCAAAAGCTAACGCTATTTGACCAATCATATTTTCAACTTGAATAATTTCTGTATTGGCATCAGCGACTAAGCTATCTTTATAATTATGGGATAAAAAATTTTTGACCCAATTGAATAGAGTTTTGTAGAAATTTGTAAACTTGGGAAAAAATACAAAGCTGTCAAATACGCACACAGAGGCAGCTAGTATTAATGCAGCTTTTTGTGCCTTAGTAAAATGGCAATACTCTGATTTTAAACTTTTATTTATAAGTGATGGATTTTCTAAAAGTGCCATTAGTAATGAGCCTGTTACCGAAGCAGATGAACCACCAATAAGTACTGTAGGAATAAGATTATTTTCTAGAAGGGCAATATATGCACCGATATGAACCGGAAAATTAGGTCCATTACCTTCAACACCTAGAGAAACTGTATATAATGATTCTTGGCGATACATACTGTTTTAAATTCCCCTTTATAAATTACTTTGGTGAAGAAACGATCGCACAAAATCAGCGTATATTTGCAAATGCGATCGCACCACCGCACTCAATCAAAAATCTGCATACCTAACCCACAAACCCCTCAACTTACGTAAATATTTTTTGTCGAAAGTTTATTTGTTACTCAATATAGCAATAGTGTATATTCTTTGGCAGCTAAAAAAGTCAGGCGAAAGTCTGGAAAAAGTCATATTTTATACTTATAATCGTTTTTATGAGCTTATTCGCTTAATTCCTGTCTCCCAGATGTTGCTTCCTGAGATAGAGATGAGGGTGCAGTATAGCTAAAAATGTGTCCTATTACTTATGGTTCACCAAGCCCAAAGGAGAAAAGGGAATTGCTGACGATTGAAGAAGGATTAGCTGTTGTTGAGCAGGTACTGCCGCAAGGACGTTTAAATAAAGTTCAGGAAATTATCTTCCGCAGTTCTTGGGTTGGACAGTCTTACGACGAAATTGCTAAAGCTTTTGGTTACGACTATGGCTATATAAAAGATACTGGTTCAAAACTGTGGCAATTACTGACAGAAGTCTTGGGTGAGAAGGTAACAAAGCTCAATATCAAAGGTGTATTGCAACGTTACCTCAAAGAAAATAATCAGAAAAAACTTTTTACTACTCCCTACTCCCTATTCCCTACTCCCCATCTTGATTGGGGTGAAGCAATCGATGTGTCATTTTGGTGCGATCGCACTCCCGAACTTTCCACATTACAACAATGGATAATCCAAGATAAATGCCGCATTGTCACGCTTTTGGGGATGGGTGGTATTGGTAAAACTGCTTTATCTGTGAAGTTCGCACAACAAATTGTAGAGACGAGAAATTTCGCGTCTTTTGATTTTGTAATTTGGCGTAGTTTGAGAGATACTCCCACGTTGGATGAATTATTAACTAACTTAATTAAATTCCTTTCGCAGCAGCAAGAAGTAAATTTACCGCAAAATGCATGTGCTAAAATTTCGGTTTTAATCGAATATTTGCGTAAATCCAGATGTTTAGTCGTTCTTGATAACTTTGATGCTTTGCTTAGTAGCGGTAAACGAGCAGGCTGTTATCGTGATAATTATGAGGACTATAGCGAATTACTACAACGTGTTGGTGAAGTCGCGCATCAAAGCTGTTTGCTACTGACTTCGCGGGAAAAACCTGCTGAAGTCGCTGCTTTACAAGGTAATATTTTGCCTGTACGGGTGTTGCAGCTTGATGGCTTAAGTGTAGTTGCCGCACGAAATATTTTAACAGCAAAGGGGCTTTATGGTTCTGAAAATGAAGTTAATCAATTAGTTGAATCTTACCGGGGAAATCCTCTGGCTTTAAAAATAGCAGCAACTTCAATTATCGATTTGTTTGATGGTAAAATTGCCGATTTTTTGCAGCAAGGAACAACGGTTTTTAATGGGATTCGCAATCTTTTAAATCGTCATTTCCAAAGACTTTCTGCCTTGGAAAAACAGGTATTGTATTGGCTGGCTATTAATCGAGAGCCAGTAGAAGTTCTAGAGTTAGAAGGTGATATTATCCCAGCAGTATCGAGAGCAAATTTACTCGAAAGTTTGGAATCTTTAACTTGGCGTTGTTTAATTGAAAAAAGTCGGTTAGGATTTACTCAGCAACCTGTGGTCATGGAATACGTGACAGACCAATTGATTGAACAGGTTAGCGAAGAGATTGTAACGGCTAAGGTTAATTTGTTAAATAGCTATGCTTTAATTAAGGCTAGTGCCAAAGATTATATCAGAGAAAGTCAAATCCGTGTAATTTTATCACCTATATTAAATAACTTACAAATTAATTTCAAAACTCGATCGGAGATTGAAAATACAATCCGAAATTTGATTAATAAATTTAAAAAAAATAATTCGGTCAAACCTGGTTACTGTGGTGGCAATTTCATTAATATATTACTACAATTAAAAATTGATTTAACTGGCTACGATTTATCGAATTTGACTATTTGGCAAGCTCATCTCCAAAATGCAAATTTAAATCAGGTAAATTTGAGTAACTCCGATATTAATAAATCGGTTTTCCGCGAAGCTTTACCGAATATTCTTTGGATTGAATTTCATCCTGATGGAATTCTAGTTACAAGTGATGCGAATGGCAACGTTTCTTTGTGGAGTTTAAAGGGTACGGAAATGGAGTTTGCCATGTCTCTACAAGGTCATATTGGCTTGGTTTGGGCTGCCAGATTTAGTCCGGATGGAAAAAAGATTGCTAGTTGTGGTGAAGATGGTAATATCAAAATTTGGAATATTCAAACAGGTCAATGCTTGCAAGCTTTAGAAGCGCATTCGATGCGATGCGAGTCAATCAGTTTTAGCCCTGATGGAAATATATTAGCAAGTGGTAGCGCAGATAAAACTATTAAAATTTGGGATATTAATACTGGGCAATGTTTAAAAATATTAAACGGACATACAAATATTCTGCGCTCCGTTGTTTTTAGTCCAGATGGAACTATGCTCGCAAGTGGAAGTGAAGATTGCACCGTAAAGCTTTGGGATGTGCATAGCGGCGAATGTTTGTATACTTTGTACGAACATACTGATGCAGTTTGGTCGGTCGCTTTTAATCCAATCCTCTCTCTGACTAAAGAAACCAAAGGGGATTATCTCCTTGCAAGTGGAAGTGCCGATCGAACAGTTAACCTTTGGTATGTCAGCACGGGTAAATTGTGGAAAACCTTAAAAGGTTCTCAAATCGGAATAGTTTGTACTATTGCATGGAATCCAGACGGAGAAACTTTGGCTATCGCTGGGGAATCATCTACGGTTAGTTTGTGGAATGTCAACACAGGACAGTGTTTGCAACTTTTGGGAGGGTATACCAGACGTATTTGGTCAGTCGCTTTTAGTTCGGATGGTAATATTCTTGCCAGTGCGGGTAGAGACCAATGTATAAAATTATGGCAGGTAAAGACAGGAAAATGCTTGAAAGTTTTACAAGGTTATACCGGACGTATTTGGTCTGTTGCTTTCAGTCCTGACGGTGATTTAGCTAGTAGTACAGATCGAACAGTGCAACTTTGGGATATTTTTAACCAAAAGTGCGATAAAACTTTATACGGTCATAGTTGCGAAGTCTCTACAGTTGTTTTTTGTGGAAATAAACAAATTTTAGCCAGTGGAAGTTACGATAGCACGATTAAAATTTGGAATATTGATACAGGGGAATGTCTAAGAACTTTAGAGGGACATACAGGTTTTGTATTTTCACTCGCATGTAGTCCCGCTAGCGTAGTGTTCCCGGAGGAGATTGGTCAAATTATAGCGAGTGGCAGTGCAGACAATACGATTAAATTATGGGATATTAAAACTGGGCAATGCCTGAAGACTTTAGAAGCACATACAGGTTGGGTATTTTCAGTTGCTTGGAGTCCAGATGGAAAAATTTTGGCTAGTGGTAGCGCTCAAGGCACTATTTGTTTATGGAATACCCAGACTTGGGAATGTATAAATATGTTACAAGGACATGAAAGCTGGGTTCATTCTGTTGCTTTTAGTCCGGATAGTCAAACGTTGGTTAGTGGAGGTAGTGACCTTACTGTTAGATTTTGGGATGTGAAAATAGGTAATTGTTTAAAAGTATGGCCGGGACATACAAAAATGATTACTAGTGTTAAATTTAGTCCTCTTGGCGATACAGTTGCGAGTGCTTGTTATGATTTAACTATTAAGCTTTGGGACTGCAAAACAGGGGAATGCTTAAATACAATCCAAGCTCACGAAAACTGGATTTTGGGAATAGCTTTTCATCCTCACGGAAAAATTTTAGCTAGTGCAAGTCAAGACCAAACAGTAAAATTTTGGGATGTAGAAACAGGAGAGTGCAAGAAAGTAATGCGATCACCTCGTCCATATGAAGGGATGAATATCACCAGTATCGCAGGTTTAACCAGAGCGCAGAAAGAAACACTAAAAACACTTGGAGCATTTGAAAACCCTCTTTACTCCTAAACAAACCCTCTAGTATTGTAGGGTGCGCGATTACACAAGTCGTAATACACCGTTATCAAAGATTTGGTGCGTTACGCGATCGCGCTTCGCACCCTACGTATCTACGTATCTACTATACTAAATATACATAAAAAAATCAAAATATATCATGAATGTCCTGATTACTGGTGGAACAGGATTCCTCGGTAGGAAACTAGCAGAAAAACTCAAATTCGCATATAACATCACTGTAATTGGTCGCAACAAAAAAATAGGGCAACAACTCGAAGCCGAAAAAATCAAGTTTTTAAAAATCGACCTCAAAGATACCGAAGCAACCATTGCAGCATGTAAGAACCAAGATTATGTATTTCATTGTGCAGCATTATCATCACCTTGGGGAAAATATCAAGATTTTTACAACGCAAACGTAATTGCCACTCAAAACATTATCAAAGCTTGCCAAACCCATCGAGTAAAAAGACTTATCCACGTTTCTACACCTAGCGTCTACTTTGATTTCTCCCATCGTTTCAATATTTGCGAACAAAATGCATTAGCTAAAATACCAGTTAACCATTATATTCAAACGAAGCTACTAGCCGAACAAGTCATTAATCAAGCTCATCAACAAGGTTTACCAGTCATCTCTATCAGACCTCGCGGTATTTTTGGTGCTGGAGATACAGCAATTTTGCCAAGATTAATCAAAGCTAGCCAAAAAACCGGAATACCTTTAATCAATCGCGGTCAATCCCTTATTGACATGACCTACATCGATAATGTTGTCGAAGCATTATTACTCTGCCAAAAAGCACCAAATAATTTACTCGGTCGAACGTTTAATATTACCAACGGGCAACCAATGTACCTAATCGACTTATTAAAATTACTTTCGCACAAACTCGGATATAATTTAAAACTCAAACCAATTCCATATCCCATTGCTTATGGACTTGCTGCAATTATGGAAGCAGCATCAAATACTATATTATTTGGTAAAGAACCAATCCTGACACGTTATACAGTTGGAGTATTGTCATTCAGTCAGACTTTAGATATTACTGCTGCTAAAACCGAATTAGGTTATCAACCCCAAGTTAGTATCGAGGATGGATTAAGCATTTTTAGCGAATGGTGGAAATCAGAAAATGATACCCGTTAAAGTTCACTTTTTTCAAGCAGGGTACTGTACCCACCCCGAAGCAATCGTAATTCGAGGTGGAAAATGGAAAACTAGCAAGTTTCCGGCAGTATTTGCCTTAATAACCCATCCCGAACATGGGGCAATTTTGTACGACACTGGTTACTCAAGTCGTTTTTATCAAGAAACTCGAAATTTACCTTATCGTATATACGCATTAACGACTCCAGTCTATTTTCAACCCGAAGAAAGTGCATCTGCACAACTTCAAAAATTTGGCATTGCAGCAGAAGCAGTCAAATATATTATCGTTTCGCATTTCCATGCTGACCATGTGGGAGGTTTATGCGACTTTCCTAATGCCAAATTTATCTGTTTTGAATCTGCATACAAAGCAGTAAAGAATTTGCGGGGGATTGCTGCAACAAAAGCAGGGTTTCTCCCTGGTTTGCTACCAGAGGACTTTGCTAAACGTACCATATTCGTCGAAGCAAAACAAACAATTGCGCTACCGCGATATGATAGTTTTGATACAGGGTTGGATTTATTTGGAGATGGTAGTTTAGTTGCAGTGGAATTACCCGGTCATGTTACAGGTCAGTTAGGATTATTTTTTACTGATATTAGCAAGCAATCGTATTTTCTGATTGCAGATGCTTGCTGGTTGAGTCGTGCATATCAGGAATTTATCCAACCCCACCAGATTGCGAGTTTCATTTTTGCAAGTTCGCACGATTATATTGATACTCTGCAACGAATCCATCAGTTACACAAATTAAATCCCGATTTAAAAATTATCCCTGCACATTGTTCGGATGCTTGGCAGCAATTAAGCGAGTTAAAATTAACAATTACATAATTGAAATGAATGGTTTACCGAAGATTCTCTGGTATTATGCACTGACTAAATACGGTCGGCATTTTACTACTCGTACTTCACTAATTAATTGGCAAGAGAAACAAGTAAAAAATTTTCTCAAAGCGATTTTACCCAAATCAAGATTTTATCAAAATTACTATCAAAATTTAGATATTCGCAATTGGCGAAATTTTCCCATAAGTGAAAAATCAATTATGATGGAAAACTTCGATAGCTTGAATACAGTTGGAATTAAAAAAACTGAAGCTTTAGAAATAGCAATAAAAGCAGAAAAATCGCGTAATTTTGCTTCGACGCTACGAGGTTACACGGTGGGGATGTCTTCAGGAACCAGCGGTAATCGAGGTTTGTTTATAGTTAGTCAAAACGAACAACAAGCTTGGGCTGGTACTATATTAGCAAAAGGATTACCAAAATCGATACTTAAATCCCAAAAAATAGCTTTTTTCTTAAGGGCAAATAGCAACCTTTACGAAACTGTCAATAAACAGCGCATTCAATTTCTGTATTTTGACTTATTTAATCCTGTCGAAAGTCATATTGCAAAGTTAAATCAATATGCACCAACTATATTAGTTGCACCTCCGTCAATGTTACGTTTATTAGCAGCAGCGAAAATTAACGGTAACTTAAACATCAATCCGATTAAAATTATCTCGGTTGCCGAAGTTTTAGACCCGATTGATGAAGTGTATATACGTAAATCCTTTAATCAAATAATTCACCAGTTTTATCAATGTACTGAAGGTTTTCTTGCAAGTACTTGCGAGTATGGAACTTTGCATCTCAATGAAGATATTTTAGTGATTCAAAAAGAATACATCGATAAAGATACGGGAAAATTTATGCCGATTATTACGGATTTTAACCGCAAAACGCAGCCAATTATTCGCTATCGTTTGGATGATATACTTAGCGAACGAAAAATACCCTGTCGCTGCGGTTCGGTTTTGACTGCAATCGAAAGTATTGAAGGTCGTAGAGATGATATTTTTTATTTACCCAATCAAACTGGGGAATTAGTACCTGTATTTCCTGACTTTATCCGACGGGCAATTATTATTGCTTCGGAGAATATTCAGGAGTATGCTGTGGTGCAAAAAAGTCCTTCTTTGATAGAAGTTTCTTTAAAGGTTATAAATGAGATGCGAGAAGAGGTTGAATTTCTAGTAAATCAATCTTTGGAGGATTTGTTTAATAAGTTGGGTTGTCAAGTTCCGGGAGTTGAGTTTAAAGAATATGAGGTTAGGAGTCAGCTTTATCAGAAAATGCGACGAGTACAGCGAGAGTTTTCGGTTTAGTGAAATCTAAACAGTAGTTCATGTCCAACGTTTTGCGGGATGTAGAGACGCGATATATAGCGTCTCTCCAAGGTTTTCAACACCTACCAACCCATCATAACTTTTACGTAACCCAGGTTATAGTAGTGGTGCGTTTCATTAATTTTGACCTGTTCGAGAGAACCAGATCCCCGACTTCGCAGGAGTTGTCGGGGATCTAACAACCCCTCAGAACTAATGACACGAACCACTAGCCCTCTCAATAAAATCAAAACTTATAACATGAACCACTAATTTATTCCACAGCGTAAGCAGTAAATTGACGTTTAAAAGGTGAATAAAAACCGATCACGATATCACAAGAAGGTACACCTAAGTCAACCAAACTTTTAGCTACAATTTCTTCAGTACCATTATATTGAATCCATATTTTACCGTTTAAAATATCAAAATGCATTACAGGACCAAATACCCGCTTATCTCCCTCCCAACCAACGTAAGCTAATTGGTAATGGTCGTTTTCCGAATCAAAAATTAACTGCGGTTTTACAGTATCGTTATTAGAAGTAATTTGTGCATGTTCGGTCAAAATTTGTTTGATATATTGTCGATAGCGTTCTATTTTATCCATTGCCGAATCTCCTCCTGTTTCGGAGCGTAAATTATTAACTTGACATGGTAACGTTGAATAGCTCGTTGTACAAAGGGAAGTTGAAAAAAATCTTGATAAGTTTCGTTTGGAACAGCTAGATAAGCAACCCTATCTGGTTCGTGTTCTTCCAATGCTTGACAGTAATTTAAATATTGACCAAGTGCAGTATGAAATTCGTTTATATCCGAACCTGAAACAAAACTCTTAATTTCAACAGCTATTTTTTCGCTATCCCGTTCTGCTGCAATTGCATTTTCCGCAGCTAAATCTATTTGTACCTTAATAGCTTCACTAATGCGAATAGTTAAAGGGTCATTAGTTATTATCCAGCCATCCTTTATCAAGGCATTTTTTACCTGTTGATGGAAAACATCTTTAGCCATCGGCTTTAGCGCTGATACAAAATAACTATTTATTAATCTATTATACTGCCTACTTCTACCCTTTGCTCGCCAAATATTCGGTGTAATGTTTTACCGCACTGCATTTCGGTTCTAAGTAAGTGCCAATAAGTACGCAAAGGACACGGAATAATAAACCGCAGAGGCACAGAGAACACAGAGTTAAGACGGTTTGGGAGAGTTTTTGCGTAAGTCCCAAAGTATTATCGGATGCGTTACGCTATTGCTATTCTTTATACCCACCAACCTATTTAACTTATGAATTCTCAGGTTAATCTTTACAATTGTAATAATATTGATTGTTTACTTTGGTCTGATTCGGAAGTTTCAAACCTAACTCAAGCTTATTGGATTCCAATGATGAAAGCTGGTTCAACAAACTTTATTAAGAATGTTGATACTCAAATGTTTGTATTGACGATTGATGATTTAGTTTTGCCTGTAACGGTAAACGATAGAGAACTTGCAAATTCATATGTTTGTTCTCCTTACAATCATTATGTTACTTATACTAAGGAGGAATTAATAACTTTAAAAAATCCTGTTTTGGAGAAGGTTTTAGCAATTATTATTAATTGTTTAGGAATGTTGACAATTTGGGGTGAAATTAATCGTGTTGTAATAGTCCATAATTTACTTTTATCGACTAATCTGTATCCAGAGTTATCAACATTACAAATTACTGAAATTACTGAGTACCTAAAAAATAATTTTCCAAACCATGCAATTATTTTTCGTTCTATCAATACTTTTATTAATGATGATTTATTTAATGCTTTTCAAGCAAATCATTACAATTTAATTGGTAGTCGGCAGGTTTATTTATTTAACCCGCACGACAAATCGCTGATGACAGGCAAAATGCGATCGCGTTTGAAACAAGATACGAATTTAATTAAAAAATCAGGCTATGAAGTGGTTGATAAAAGTCAGTTAACCTCAGATGATATACCTCGAATTGTCGAGTTATACAATTTTTTGTACTTGGATAAATACTCGTTTAATAATCCGCAGTTCAATGAAAAGTTTATTGAGTTGGTTTTTAAAAACTATGCTTGGCAGTTTAAAGTGCTAAAGAAAGAGGGAAAAATTGATGGAGTTGTCGGATTTTATGAAGTGAATGGAATTATGACAACTCCGATTTTAGGATATGATACGGGTTTACCGCAGGTGCTGGGACTTTACCGCATGTTGTCGGCATTATTAACGATTGAGGCAACCGAAAAAGGTATTATTTTGCATCAAAGTTCGGGTGCTGCTGAGTTTAAACGGTTTCGCGGTTTTGTTGGCAACATTGAATATAGTGCTGTGTTTCATCGGCATTTGTCTTTACAGCGACGGCTAATTTGGTGGTTATTAGAGTTGCTGGTAAATCAGGTTGCTGTGCCGATGATGCAAAAGTATAGGTTATAGGATTATGTCGCGCAAAGGCGCATTCGTCGAAGACGTTCCCGCAGGGTAGGCGCAAAGAAGAGAAGAGGGAGGTTTTAGTTTATAATACTCCCGGTGTTTCTGGTGCGACGACTTCGCCGGTGCCTACTTGTAATATCATGTCTTGGTCGGTGATTAATTCGCTTAGTTCTTTAACTTGTAAGTTCATTTCTTGGCAAGCTTTGCGTAATTCTTGTGCAAATTTATTGAGGTCATCACCATAACCACATTGATGTGCGGCTGTTTCGATTCCCTGTTTTGCATTTGCTCTTGCACAGTCAACTAGTTCGATTCCTGTTAGTGGGGTTAGAGATGTCATAGCTGTACTTTACGCGATTATTTTTTATACCTTATCAATTTTTAATCGGATGTCTATCTTTCTTTTGGTTGAAGTGCAAAAAAAAAATCAGCTTATAGATATAATTTGTAGGACAGGCAAACCTGCTTGTAAATGGATGCCTATCCTAATTCTACAACATATTAACCGTTGATGATTTCTGCTCCGTTAGGATGCAATACTTGACCGGATATATATGATGCGTCGTCGGAAGCTAAAAAGACATAGCTCGGTGCAACTTCTTCTGGTTGTCCGGGTCGTTGCATCGGTACTTGTTTACCGAATGTCGCAACTTTTTCGGGGGGGAAAGTTGAGGGAATCAAAGGTGTCCAAATTGGACCGGGTGCAACTGCGTTTACACGAATACCTTTTTCTAGCAAATTTTGCGATAACGAACGAGTAAAGGCGACTATTGCTCCTTTGGTGGAGGAGTAATCGAGCAGTTGGGGGCTACCTTTATATGCTGTAACTGAAGTTGTGTTGATGATAGCGCTACCTTCCTTCAAGTGCTTCATGGCAGCTTTGGTCATAAAGAACATAGAGAAAATATTGGTGCGAAAAGTTTTTTCCAACTGTTCTTTAGTAATATCTTCGATAGTTTCTTGGGGATGCTGTTCTGCTGCGTTGTTAACCAGAATATCGAGTTTGCCAAATTCGTCTATTGCTTGCTGCACGGCGGTTTGACAGAAAGACTCATCACCGATATCACCTGCTAGAGCAATTGCCCGACGACCGTATTTTTCTACCAAACTCTTCGTTTCTTTAGCATCGTCGTGTTCGTTTAAGTACATAATTGCAACGTCCGCACCTTCTTTTGCAAATGCGATCGCAACTGCACGACCAATACCGCTATCAGCACCTGTTATTAATGCAACTTTATTCTGTAATTTACCACTACCTCGATAATTAGCATCATCAGCTTGAGGTTTTGGAGTCATTTTTGATTCCGAACCAGGTGTGTCTTGCTGTTGTGGTGGTTGTAATTGTTCTTCTGGCATTTTTCTAACCTCGCTATTAACTTACTTTAAAATCAGCAACTAGTCGCAATTGTCTCAGTAGATATCGTTTCGAGAATTCAATCAATTTGTAAAACTATTAACAATTAACAAGTACGACCGTAAGTAAACCTTAGATTGATTGTCCCAAGGTGTATATTGTGTGTGTTCCCATTCAATAGTGTGAATATAAGTTATAATTTACTCAATTCAATTTAAGTAAATTAATTTTTTCACCTTCACACCTTTTAACTCGAATAACTCAACAGTGGAACTTTTATCAACAAAGTTATGACAAAATACATGCAATTTAACTTTCAATTTACCGCGTGAATTGCAATGCTTTATCGTTCTCTAGAAATAAATCATGAACTGCAATTCTCAATCTTTAGGAAGATTAAATTTAGACTAATTCTTAATAAATCAAATCCCCGATTTTTAAGAATTCGGGGATATGAATATCTTCGTTCTAAATCCGATTGTAGATGCGCGATCGCTGGTGACAAGGTACGATGGATTTTAGTCGCTTTCACAAAGCTGATTAATGAAGTTCAGTAAAAAAACTTAACATATCCGCATTTTGATAATTATTGTAATATACCAAAAGAATAAAGGTAAACAAGGATTTTTATGACGCAAACCTTAAATACAGATGTAGAACAAACTGAGAAATTTCGTCACCTACAACTTAGTTTACGCGAACGCTGGAAAACGATTGAACTATTCGATAACAGCGATGCGGATATCCTGGTAATTCCTTCATTGAGTATCGACCAACGCGAACTTCAAAAAATTGAAGGGTGCGAACATTATGAAGAACGCTTATTGTTTTCATTAATTCGGTTGCAAAATCCCCGCACGCGGTTAATTTATGTAACATCAATGCCACTACATCCAAGTATAATTGATTACTATTTACAACTCTTACCGGGTATTCCATTTTCCCATGCACGAAATCGGTTGTTGCTACTTTCAACATACGATTCTTCGTTAAAACCCCTGGCTCAAAAAATCTTAGAACGTCCGCGTTTGTTAGAGCGAATTCGTCAAGCATTGCGGTTAAACAAAGCATTCATGACGTGCTATAATTCCACCGATTTGGAAGGCGAATTATCGTTAAAATTGGGTGTACCATTATATGCTGCTGCACCCGACTTACAAATTTGGGGCACAAAAAGCGGTAGTCGGCAAATCTTTGCTGAATCTGGAGTACCTTTGCCGGATGGAAGCGATCGCGTTTGGAGTGCGGCAGAATTAGCCGAATCGGCGGCACAATTGTGGTTGCGACAACCAGCATTGCAACGAATGGTTGTAAAACTTAATGAAGGAATTTCTGGGGAAGGTAATGCATTATTAGATTTACGACCTCTAACTAATATTGCACCACCTAAAGGAACCCATGACGAACGAGTTGCAGCAATTCAAGATGGGTTTTCAACGATGCGCTTTCAAGCAAAGCAAGAAACTTGGGAAAACTTTTCCGGACGCATCACCGAATTAGGGGCAATTGTCGAAGCATTTATTGAAGGTGAAATTAAGCGTTCTCCCAGCGTTCAAGGACGGATTACACCAACAGGTGAAGTGGAAATATTATCGACTCACGACCAAATTTTGGGGGGACCCGATGGACAAATTTATTTAGGTTGTCGTTTCCCCGCAGATGAAGCTTATCGGTTACAATTGCAGCAAATTGGCTTACAAGTTGGTAAGAATTTAGCAAAAAAAGGCGCACTCGAACGTTATGGTGTTGACTTTATTGCTGTTAAAAAGGATAACGGTGATTGGGATATTCAAGCTATTGAAATTAACTTGCGGAAAGGTGGCACTACTCATCCATTTATGACTTTGAAGCTATTAACTAATGGTCGTTATGACATGTCAACGGGATTGTTTTACAGCCAGCAAGGTCGTCCTAAGTATTATATCGCTACTGACAATTTACAAAAAGGTCGTTACTGCGGACTATTACCGAGTGATTTGATGGATATTATTGCCCATCATCGCTTGCATTTCGAGACGGGGACGGAGACAGGTTCGGTCTTTCACTTAATGGGTTGCTTATCGCAGTTTGGGAAGTTGGGCTTAACTAGTATTGGTGATTCTCCCCAAGAAGCTGAGGATATTTATAATAAGGTTACTAAGGTTTTGGATGCTGAAAGTAGCGGTAAAAATAGTAATGATTATGCGTTTTCTGACTCAGTTTATCCAATGAGTTGGGAAGAAGGAAGTTGGGCATAACCAATATTATTTTATTCGTAGGATAGCTATTCTGCCTATCCTACAAACTTTTGACTAGGCATAATCAGTATTATTTTACCTGTAGGATTACTACAAACTTTTTACTAACCACTCCAGATACTCTATAATTTAAATAAAATCATTTAAATGTAAGATGTGATTAATATGGTTGATATAGTGGCTCAAAAGCAGATGAAAGCAATAGAAGTAACTGGGAGTATTGATGCTGAGGGAAACTTGATTTTAGATGAGCCACTTCAAGCAGAAAATTATTCTCATCGAGTTCGGGTAATTGTATTATTTCCATTAGAGGAGGAAAACGACCCAGACGATACACCCGTGGAGGAAATAAAAGCTAGTTTGAGGAGAGCATTACAGCAAGCTAAAGCTGGGCAACGTATTCCATTATCCCAAATGTGGGAGGGAATCGATGCCGAATGATTTACCATTAGTGTCTATTGATTTACTTCCTGAATATAAACAAAATTTGCGCGACCTTTCTAAGCGATACCGCAATATTCGCTCCGATGTTCAGTCAATTATCGAACAGCTACAAAATGGGAATTTTATTGGAGATAGAATCGCAGGAATAGGTGAGGAATATTTCGTTTATAAAGTAAGAGTTCGCAATAGCAATATTCAAAAAGGTAAAAGTGCTGGATACCGATTAATTTATCAAGTTGAATCACCTACAAGTGTATTGCTATTAACTATTTATTCAAAGTCAGACCGTGAAGATATCGGTGTAAACGAAATTCAAGATATACTCAGTGAGTTTGATAATGAAGAATAAATATTTCTCTAAAAATCAACATAAATTAAATAAATAAGTAGGTGAGTGGGAATAAATATAAGTATGTTATACCAATTCCATGTGAAGCTGCACAGACCGCCCTAGTCTATAAGACTAGGGCTAACTAGAACAAAGCCTGCTGTAAGCAGGCTAATAATATGCATCTTCATATAAAAACGGTATTACAACATTGTTCATGTACTTTAAACCTTTACCAATGCCAACTGACAACTGACGACGATAACCAGTTGGCTTTATTTGTGCCGACTTACTTAAGTAATGTTAACAATATTGCCTCACCCACTTAACAAATAGTTAACTGTTCACAGTTGCGTTACCCTGTGATTAGTACAATTAACTAACCCACTGTCAGAGAGCGGTTGTGTCCCAGGTAAACAAGAATGCGATTCACTGTATAAACCCTGAGTGTCCGCGTCCATATCCGCAACCTTGGGGTAACAAATTTTGCAATAGCTGCGGTACTAGCTTACAACTACTCGACCGCTATGTACCATTGCAACCGTTAAGTTCCGGTGGTTTTGCCCAAATTTTCACGGTATGGGATGCTTTAGCACAAACTGAAAAGGTGCTAAAAATACTTATCGAAGATTCTCCCAAAGCACTCGAACTATTTGTTCAGGAAGCTGAAATTTTGTGTCAGCTTGAACATTCAGGAGTTCCCAAGGTCGATATTTGCGGGCATTTTCAGGTTGATTTATCTTATCCCAAGCCCCGCCAGTTATCATGTTTGGTGATGGAAAAAATCAATGGGTTAACCTTGGAGGAAATTCAAAAGCATTATCCCCAAGGTTGTCCCCAAGGGTTGGTGCTGAATTGGTTAATACAAGCGGTTGATATTTTACACCACCTCCACCAACGCAAAATAATTCACCGCGATATCAAACCTTCTAATATCATGCTGCGTGCGGTGCCTTTTTCGAGAGGCATAACGCGGGGTGACCAGTTGGTATTGATTGACTTTGGTGGAGTTAAGCAAGTTAGTACATCGATGTTGCGGTTTCCAAATCGGTCAACGCGATTATTTTCGTCGGGTTACAGTCCTCCCGAACAGCTAACAGGGATGAATATCGGACCTGCTGCCGATTTTTATGCGCTGGGTCGAACAATGGTAGAAATACTCACAGGCAAAAATCCAGCCGACTTGGAAGACCCCATTACAGGTGAATTAAAATGGCGACATTTAGTTAATGTCAAGCCAAAACTGGCAGAACTACTCGATGAAATGGTTAAGCCAGACGTGCGATCGCGTCCCAATAGTGCCACAATCATTCAACGACGGTTAGCACAAATTTCCCAAAGTTCTCCTGCTGCATCGGTATTTTCCCAAGTTCAGCAAAACGTTCAACAAACTTTTACCAAAATTACCCAGTCAATCAAAACTTCCCCTCACCCCTCACGAAATTGGTTTGCACAATTCCAAAAAACCTCACTGCGAGTTACAAATACTGTCGGTAAGGCAGTTTCTAATACCGTACTTTTTACCGTCCAAACATTTTTTAATGTTATTTTCGCCTGCTTGAGTACCATTTGGGCAATGCTTATTACTGCTATCGGTGCTAGTGTCGGTGCTAGCATCGGATATTTATTCGCGTCTAAAACTATTTGGGGAACGCAATTTGCTGCGTTTGCCTCCAATCAAGTTATTAAAGTTATAACAAACACACCAAATATTTCCGGCACTGAGATTGTACTGTTTATAGCTGCCGGATTAGGAACCGCTTGGGGACTAACTTTAACTGGGGTATTTGGTCAAAAACGCCGATACCTAACAGCAGGAATAACAAGTATTATCGGTTACAGCTTAGGATGGTTAGTTTTAGCAATAATAGCGCCGTCAGCCAGCGTTGAAGCATTAATGGCATTAATTTTAGTTGCAGTGTCCTTCCTCACCTTTGGTTTAGGACTTCGCAGTCATCATCTTGTTTACTCAGTCGTTGCAGCTTTTGGGACTGCGATTACCTTCGCTTTATTAATTAACCTCGGCTTTTTTCCCAGCAGTATATTTGACCCTCAGTTGCAATTAGCATCGACGTTACTCCTCAAAGTCAAATTTTTCAGCTTCGTTGCCATCTTCCTCAGCTTTTACCTGGCAGTCAGTCACTATCTTATCGTCCCCTGGCTGCGTTTACTCGGTTGGAGGTAGGCAGAAGGCAGGAGGCAGGAGGAAAAAAATAATATATTCCCCCTTCTGCCCTTCCCCCTTTCCCTAAAATAATTATCCCCCCAGTCAAATTTGACTAGGGGGATTTTAATTAGTTGACTATAGAGTTTCTGTATATTTTGCGAGTTGAATAAATTGTAATCTCTATATTTCTGATTCGGTAGTTCAAATACAGCAGTTTATTGAATTTTTATAGTTTTTTTATAATTTCTTGACAATGACACTAGTAATTATACTCAGCTACCGAAAGTAAGTTCTGGGTAGTTATAGCTTAATCTTCCCTTAACTTATTAAGCAAATACATATTTATATGTATTTTATCATTATTTAATAACTTCTTCATAACTACTTCATTCCTTCTGTTTGCAGAAAAAGTCGTATATGTAAGTATGGCTATACGCACTTAGGTAATAACGGTAATAACTGTCAAAAATATGAAACACAAGATGATTGCGACTTTCGCTATGTTGGCTTGTCTGGGATTCGCACAACAAGCATTAGCGGTAAATCAACAGGACTTAGAACAGTTAAGAACTACAGGAGCTTGTCCTCGGTGCGATTTAAGTGGTGGTGATTTCGCAAATGCTAACTTAGCTGGAGTTAGTTTGCGCGATGCAAATCTCAAAGGAGCCAACTTTACACAAGCAAATCTTCGGGGTGCGGATCTAACAGGCGCGGACTTAACAGGCGCAATCTTAAATAATACTAATTTAAGTGGAGCATCTTTAACAGGTGCATTGATGAAATCGGCATCGCTGGAAAACGCCGATTTAAGCTTTGCAAGTTTGATGAGTACTAATTTAGAAGCTACAAGCTTCAGAGGTGCAACAACAACAATGACTAATTTTAAAGGCTCATATTTTCGCTTGACAACACAGCCGAATGGTGTAGTTACCTCCGACAAACCCTATGGAGGGTCATTACAACGCGATATGAAACGCGATTGTAACAAGTTTAAATTAGATAGTACCCGTGGTAGTGTTTGTTCAACCGAACAATCAACCGAATCCGTATCTAAATAGGGAATGAGGGAGTAGGGAGTAGGGAGTAGGGAGTAGGGAGTTAGGAGTTAGGAGTTAGGAG
>CAXTCQ010000133.1:0-21906 GCA_964242965.1 uncultured Calothrix sp.
TGCTTCAATGGTATCGGGATGTAGACGGGGGATTTGCATATCGGTCAGGGGTCATTAGAAAGAATAACTGACTACTAACAATTGACAACTAATGAATATTATATTGTTGCCTTTCGATAGCCGTCCGAGAATGATATAACTTATCGCTAAAGCTAAATTTTATTTTTATCTGAGGAATTACTGAGGATGGGACGTATTTTTATTTCAGCGGCACACGGGGGGCGAGAGAACGGCAGAATTGACCCTGGTGCTGTGGCAGGGGGAACAACCGAAGCCCGCGAGATGATTTTACTGCGAGATTTAATTTTAACGGAAGTGCGTTCGCGTAGCGACTCCTTCGGAGCATCGCGCAACTTTGAAATTCTCTCTGCTCCCGATAACTTGAGTGCCCAAGGTACTATTAGCTGGATTAATTCGCGGGCACGTAACCGTGATGTAGCGTTGGAAATCGAAGCTAATGCGGCTTCGAGTCCATCGATACGCGGCGCAAGCGCATTTTATATTGCTAGTAACGATGAACGTAAAAATAATGCCGAACTGTTACTAACAAGCTTGCTGCGGCGCGTTTCCCAATTACCAAATCGCGGTGCAAAGCCCGATACAACTTTGGGAACGGGTGGTTTGATATTTTGCCGTCAATTAGCAATTCCCTCACTACAAATGCAAGTTGGGTTTCTCACTAGTCCCGAAGACAGAGCATTGCTCCAAAGTCGTCGCCGCGAGTTTGCTCTAGGGATTGCCGATGGTTTGATAGCCTGGAGCCGCGTCATTGACCCAAGTAACACTCCCGCACCCGAACCAAACTATCCAACTATCAATATTAATATTAACGGAAAAAATTCTGACGAGAAAGGAATTTTAATAAATGGTAATGCTTACATACCCATCGATTTAGCTGACAGCTTAGGGGTAGATTTATCTAAAGCTACTAATGTACGTCGGGTGACATATCGAAGGATAGTTTATATTAAAGCAATTGAGCTACGAGATTTCGGCGTTTCAGTAAATTGGGATAGTGCTAGTCGCACGTTGGTATTACGTTCGGCTACAAATCTTCCCGATATCGACAAAATTATGGCAAGTGGAAATACGAATGTAGCTCAATTACAAGAATTTTTACAAAAGAATAATCAAAGTGGATTTGAGCAGTTTTCAGACTTACCTCAGTTATACGAAGAAGAGGGCAATATTGAAGGCGTAAATTATGATATTGCCTTTAGTCAAATGTGTTTAGAAACAGGATTTTTACGCTTTGGAGGTGATATTAAACCTGTACAAAATAACTTTGCGGGATTGGGTTCAGTTAGCGGTGGAGACGAAACTGCGACCTTTGAAAGTGCCAGAATCGGCGTGCGGGCACATATTCAACATTTAAAAGCATATGCTAGTTTAGACCCCTTAGTTCAGGAAGTTGTAGACCCTAGATTTCGTTTTGTCACACGGGGAGTAGCACCGACGGTTGAACAATTATCAGGTCGTTGGTCGGCAGATTTAAATTACGGTGCAAACATTCTAGAGATAGTACAACAGTTATATAAATCGGCGGGGTTATTGTAAGGAGTGATATCATGTCCGCTTATATACCCCATAATAAAATTCGCGCAAAGACGCAAAGGCGCAAAGAATTAAAAATATTTTATTATGGTTGTGCTACCAGATTTGATATGAGGAGTTAAGAAATGTAGAGACGCGAAATTTCGCCGTTTTCAAACACCTACAGGTTCGTGTAACCAGCAGATATCAAGCAAAAACACTATATTTTTGGCGTTGCTGAATTAAAGTATGAAATTAAAAATGGGGCATATTAAAATTCTTACTCTCTGCGCCTTTGCGCCTCTGCGCGAGATAAATTCATACCCAGATGCAGCAACGCCCCCATAAAACTTGAAAACATTCTAACTATTTTTCACGCTGTTTTGAAAAACCTGATAATTTCCCGCACATGGTCTAAAAACTGTCCATCGGTAGAAAGTTGTGATATTGCTTGTCGTGCTTCG
This sequence comes from uncultured Calothrix sp., assembly GCA_964242965.1. Lineage (GTDB taxonomy): Bacteria > Cyanobacteriota > Cyanobacteriia > Cyanobacteriales > Nostocaceae > JANNFJ01. Next base: position 1,998 of record CAXTCQ010000133.1, read on the forward strand.
CTGGATAAACGTTGGTGTTCGGTTTGGTTGGTAGCGCGTAAGTTTTCTAAATTAGCTGTTAAACGTGCTAATTCTTTACGGCTTTCATCAACATATGTTTGCTGGGTTGCTGCAATTGAATAGGGAAATTCTGGGTTTAATTGTTCCTCTAAACGTCGGACTGTCTCTTCTAAAGTATAAAAACGGTTGCGGAGTTCGTTAATATCTTCGCGGGGATATTGCCACTCCTGACGAATCATTCTCAGCCTCGCGTATAAATACTCATAAGCGCTGATAGCTGGACGTAAAACAGTTAATAGTAATGCTGCACCCGACGAAATGTAACCGACAGTACTAATACCAGTTGCAGCCAAGATATATAACGCGAAAGCGGATATTATGTGGAGCGCGATCGCAGTTATTAAAGAACGCTTTGCTAATACTTGGACATATTTCTGCTGCTTTTCATCGACGGGAATACTTTTCTGTTTTGATTGTGCCCCTTCGGCTAGCACTTCTTTGGCTTGAAAGTGAATATTCCAAGGTACGGTAACAATTACTAACAACCACCAAAAACTCGCACCGCCAATTATCCAGTCAAGAAAGTTACCAGCAGGAATATGAAACCATTGTAGTAAACCAAAAATCGCCACTACTAAAGCAATAATTCCGACACTCGAACCGACAAAAAGATTCAAGTACATCACGCTACCTCTTTACTTGCGGGTGTTTCTTTTATCATGATGTCGGTATTAACATATTGAATAATGTGTGTGATAGTTTATCGAGTCACACATGACAAAGTTTTATTGTTAAACCCCATTTCAGATTTAAAATGTTAAATTGCGCGGTCGGGAAGCTTCTTTTTGGGAAATTTATTAAGTTATCTTAAGCTTTCGATTGTGACAGTTGCAGCATAATGCATGGGGGAATAACTTTTACTCAATCAAGTAACTTCGCCAAGTTGGTTTTGTCTGTTCTGTATTCTCGTCAGATTGAATATTATCAGGTTGCAACAATCTCCAGGTTTTACCTTCTTTTTGCAACTGCATATAAATATCGAAAGATTTTTTATCTTGGGTTAGTTCGCGGTTTGGTAATTTTAACTTGAGGTCGTAGACTCCCTGGATGTGGTAAGCTGGCAAAGTGTTGATTATTTGATATTTTTGCTGACGAATTCCTAAGTGCTTAATTTCAAAGCCTTTAAAATCAACTTCTAATTGCTTACTAAGTTGCTGCTGTGTCTGTTCAACCTGAAGTGCTAGAGCTTTTTTGACTAATTTACCCGTCGGTGTTAGAGGGTTGCCACTACATGCACTCAACAACACCACCAGCACAACTATTACAATCAACCGAACCATCGCATTTCCTCCTATTAACTTTCCACGATAGTATATAAGTTCTGCAAGCTAATAAGTAAGGTTATTTTGGACTTTAAATCGATAACAAAATGTAAAGCACTATCTTAAATTCTACAGTTGGGTAGTTGAATGCAAAAGCTTTATCCAGTAACCTCTAGGTGGCTTTTCAATACCGTAAGTTTTGCACCATTTCTCAACCGCTTTGTCAGATACACCGAAATCTCTGGCTATTTGTGCTGTTGGTTTCTCCCAAACCATCTTTTCTAGTTCTTCTTTGGATGGTCTTTCAACTTTGCGCGTGTGGATTCTCGATTCTGGATTTACCTTCCTAGTTGTCAAGTCTACACCGAATTCCTTATATGTTCGCTTCGGTGCATCTTCTGTAAAGTCGGTAAAATCTTCCCACCAGTAGAATGGTGTAGGTGAGTTTGGTAACTTCGTCGCTATAGAATAACCAGTAAAATTTACTGATGGATACACAACTTTATCAATATCAGGTAGATAAACAGCGTAGAAGTCAAAGTCTTCTTTTTTATAATATTTTTTGTGGATACCTTTTTTATCTACCCAGATGGTTCGGTTCACGACTCGGTTATCACTTGAGTATTTTGCTTGGATTTTGTAAAATTTGTTGTCTTTGTATGCAACAAAATCAAAAGGGGAATGCTCGCAAACTAATGGCGTAAGAACCAAATAACCTTTTTGGGTTAAGTCAGCGATCGCTTTTGTTGTCGCAATATCGCCTTTATTCTTGGTATGGTGCAGCATGATTGAACCTTCGTTGATATAAAAAATATATCACTTTTTCATGCTCGAAGGTTCGTATTAAGTTCAAATGAGCGCAGCAGGGCTCGAACCTGCGGCAGACTGCTTAGAAGGCAGTTACTCTATCCACCTGAGTTATGCGCTCACATAAATTCATCTATATATTTTATATCTGTCGCTCAGAAAATGCAACCAAAATTGTAAATTTTGATGAAGAAAAACTAAAATCAAAGTCGCGGATACATCAATTTACATTCAAAGGCACGCAGATAGCAAATTAATTGAGTATAGTATGTTGTCAAGTTTACTTCAATGAATGTGTTAACTTGTACGGATGCACATAATTTGCATAGCATAATTATAAGGGAACGTAAGTTAGCGATTAGTGCGATCGCAAACGAATAATCCTTCATAAAATGTTAAATGATGCCCCTGTCAGGAGTTAGTAGCGTCCTTTTATGTTCATTCTTAAGCGACAGGATGTTGAAATATCAACCATTCAGCACCCGAAGCGGGATCAGCAGGTGCCGATCCTCTACTATCAGGGGCAGACTTTTCGGTTGATTAGCGTGTTCAAAGCCAATCAAGAAGAAGAAGCTAAAGCTTTGTGGCGAGAACTCACCGACCACCGGGGTAAAGCTTGCGTGCTATTAGAGGAACCCGACCGCTATAGCGTTTGGGGTAAAGTCCGTATCGATCAGTTATCCGGCGATACTGATAATCACAACCGCATGAGAATTTTGCTCCAAGCTTCTTTAGTGCTGTTACAGTCGGTATACATGGATATCGAGGAGTTTTTGGGAACTCGACAAGCAGCATTATTTGAAAAGGATATTGTGGAAGTATGCCGACTCAAACAATACCCCCAAGCTTCTTCACCCGAAGCGGTAAAATATTTGCTCGGTACTAATCCTTTTAAAATAGCTCAACTACCCAGTTGGCAAGATAGCCATATAACCAGCTTTTTACAAGAATTGCATCGCGTGGGGAAAGCCCATTTTGGTAATAGCAATTTTGCCAATCCTGTAGTTGATAAATTGCAGGAGATGCCATCCGGCGATCGCTCGTTTTTTATCAGTTGGCTAAATCAATCTTCAGTGAGTAAACTGTGGCATTAGCACATAGTAGTTTCCCCGACTACAAACTAGATTGATGATTGACTAGCTCATAGTGATTTATCCTGGTGCAGCTAGTTCAAGCGCAATCTCAAGGCGGGAAAACTACTCTCATAAAAGATCGCATTTGCAAAATATGGGTAGTACATACAACAATTATTCTTCTAAATCCTTGCTTACGACTCAGAATATCGTACTTGCCAGCATTGGTTGGGCAGTGCTGGCACTGCTATACTTCTTGTTATTTAGTGCCAAAGTTCCAGGGGCAGATAACATTGAAAAACGTGCAGATTGGTACATTATTGGTACAAATATTTTTGAAGCGATCGCATATCTTAAGGCAGGTATTCTATGCTTAAGGAATTGGCGCAGCCCGCAAATCGTCAGTGGTCGTAACGTTTGGCTGGCTATGGGTATAGGTATGCTTTCTTATTTTTTGGGAGGAATATTTTTTGGATACACCGAAATTGTTCTCAAAGAAGAACCTTTTCCTTCCATCGGCGATATATTCTTTGTAATTACTTATCTTTTCGTGGCTTTTGCCATGATTTCAGCAGTGGCTTCTCGACGAATTAACCTCGAACCCTGGCAATGGATTATTATTTTAGCGATCGCAATTTCCGGAAGTGCGCTCGCTTGGCTAATTTCCAACCAACCAGCAGGTGCCGAAAACCAAGTTGCAGCATGGGCAACTCAAATTGCCTCAATCTTGAATTGGTTTTACGTTGTTACAGACGTACTACTGCTGATTGTAGCGACAGCTTTGCTGCTAGCATTTTGGGGTGGGCGTGTATCTTTGTCTTGGCGAATGATTGCAGCCGCAGCATTTTCGCTCTACATTGCAGATATGTGGCAAAAATTTGCCACAACTTGGACTCCTGATTACCAAAGTGGAGGGATACTAGAAGTGTTCTACGTGTGGAGTGGGGTGTTATTTGGTATGGGTGCTGTTTTAGAATACGACGCATCTTTGAACCGTTCGCGGCGTGAGCGGGGACGAAAACGAACTTAAAAAGTGGTGTCTACCGTGAGAAAACTAACCGAATCAGACAAGCAAGAGATACTCAAGTTATATCGTGAGAGTGCCGAAACGACTTCGACATTAGCGGAGCGTTACGAAGTTAGCAACTCGACGATTAGCCGTTTGCTCAAAAGTACCTTAGCTGAAGATGAGTACGAGTACCTCGTTTCACTTAAACGTGCTGCTCGAACTCCCGAAGGCAGGGCGCAGGTAAATTATGACCAAAAACCTGCGGTATTTACTCAAATCGAGCAAGTGTTAGAAGAACCCGCTGCACCACCTGTAGTCGAAGTTCGGAAAACCAAAAAAGTGATTGCACCAAAGCCAGTGGTGGTAGAAATGCCCGAAAAGGTTTTGGATAGCGAGGAAACCAAAGTTAGACGAGTCAAGCGGCGTTCGTCGGCTGAGGATGATGAGGATATGCCAATTCCAGCAGCCAAGCAGTTGGAATTATTAGAGCAAAAACCAGTCGAACAAGAACCACTAAAATCAGCCCCAACTAAGAGCAGACCCAGTCGGTTGTTAGAGGATGAACGTTCCGCTGCAACCGAGATACTACCAATCGGAGCATCACAAAGCGCGATGGTGGGAAGTGTTGCCGAAATGTTTGGGGAAGAGGTGGGAGAGGACGAGGACGACCTCGACGACCTCGACGACCTCGACGAGGATGATGATGATGACGATGACGATGACGATGATAACTCGGTATGGGAAGCACCGCGACCTATAGTCACTCGAAGCCGTTCGGGTGATAGTACAGTACGAGTTTTACCGCTTACTGCTGCTACCTTGCCTCGAACTTGTTATTTAGTCATCGACCGTTCGGCAGAACTTATCACTCGTCCATTGCGTGACTTTGGCGACTTGGGTCAAATCCCCAATCCCGAAACTCAGCAGCGCACTTTACCAGTGTTTGACAACCACCGGGTTGCCAAGCGGTTTTCGACAAAACGCGATCGCGTGATCAAAGTTCCCGATAGCCGCATGTTGCACAAAGCGCGTTACCACCTGCAAGCGAAGGGTATAACCCGTCTGTTAATTGATGGTCAGGTTTATTCTTTGTCTTCGGTTTGATAATTAGTCATTAGTCATTAGTCATTTAATTATGGGCTATGTACTACCGACTAATTATCTTAATCCGCCCAAATCTACCAGGGGATATAAAGGGTACGGCATTTGCTGTGCCCTTTATATATTTTACAACAGCTAGTAGTTGTTAAAAGCTTCGTCTTGTTCCTACCCCGACTTCGCACTCCGTTGTCGGGGATCTGACCCTCACGACTGGGCTATCTAAGCTACGCAATTAGTTAAAATATTCTCAGTTCAAAATTTAAAACTTCTATGAATTATGCCGTAGTATTGGTGACAGCAAGTTCGCAACAAGAAGCAGAAACAATTGCTAAAGCTTTAGTGGAATTAAAACTAGCTGCTTGCGCGAATATGTTTCCTATCCAATCGATTTATAGATGGCAAGGAGAAGTCCACAATGAACCCGAATGGCAGTTAATTATTAAAACCGATTTAGCCCAATTTTCAGCCTTAGAAGCTAAAATCCGCGAAATACATTCCTACAGCGTTCCTGAAATTATTGCTATCCCCATTGTTGCGGGTTCGCAATCCTACCTGCAATGGATTTCTGAACAAGTTGCACTAAATTCTTAATCCTGATTTTTCAGTGACTTCCAGATTATTTTTTAGTTTTTCAATTTCTTGGAAACGTTGGGTTGTGCTGCACCCGTTATGCTTATCGCATTTTTTTAAGCAAGTTTTGTAGTTTTGTAGGTTGGGTGTAACGAAGTGAAACCCAACATATTTGTTGGGTTACGCTCCGCTCCACCCAACCTAAGTTAATTACAACTTTTTAACCGTACATGATATTATTTATCAATTTCACGTTGATGCAGTAGTTTTGTAGGTTGGGTGTAACGAAGTGAAACCCAACATATTTGTTGGGTTACGCTCCGCTCCACCCAACCTACGTTAATTATAAATTTTTAACCGTACATGATATTATTTATAAATTTCACGTTGATGCAGCTTCCCAAGTGCAACTCCAGTAACTATTGCAAAAGCAATCAAACCGAGAATACAGCCAAAAACACTATAAGCATTACCCAAAAAATAATTAACGGCTTTATTAATAACAACTGCCACAACACCACCGCTAATATTTGCCACAACCCACCAAAACGTGGAAAATACCTGTCGTAGTAGTAAATATTGTAATATTCCAACTACAACCCCAGGTACAAAAATAGAATTACTTTCGCTACCGTAATTACCTGCAAAAATACCCAATACACCTTCAATAGTAAATCCCAGCGCTGTCACAAAAGCCCATTTTTTAACTAAAAAACCGCTTTGTCGTAGTATTAACGCTTGCATAACTCCAATTGCAACCCCAGTTAGTAATCCAAATGTTGCACCACTAACAACTAACCCAATTGTTGTATTCTTGGTAGCAGCGCTAACTATCAAGTTAATAAATGCACCCGTTACGAAACCAATTAAACCACCAATAGTTCCTCCGGTAACGGTTGCCAATATCCAATACAATAAAAAATCCCTATTCAAATATTTAGATGTTGCGACTGGATTTGGTATTGATGCATTAATTTTTGGATGAAGATTTGCCAAACTGTGTAAAATTTGCTGCGTATCCGCAGGACGTTGTATTGGTGCAGATGCCATCATCGCATCGAGTAAATCGGTAAGTTGGGGTGATATTTGCTGCGTGTAATTCCGCCAACTAGTATCATTTAATTTATTATTTAAATCTGATTCGTAAATTTCCAGGTTTGTAGCTGCGTCTTTGCCTGTGAGAAGAAATGCAAATGTTCGACCTAATGCAAAAAAATCAGATTGCGGTACGGCAGTATGATTAATTTGTTCGGGGGGAATATAGGCAATATTTTCAGGTAGAGATGAATTTAAAAACCCAATTATTGCCAAATGTCTATCAGGTTTAACTAAAATATTTGTCGGATTGATATGTAAATGCAGTAAATCTCGGTTGTGGATTAGTTGCAAGATATCAATACTTTCTTGAAGCCACTTAACTGCTAAAGTTTCATCGATTGGTGTATTATCTTGCTTTGCTAAATACTCCAGCAAAGTCAACCCTTCGATTTTTTCGATCGCCAAACAGTGTAATGATGTAGTTTGATTGCGGGGTAAATAAATGAAGTACCCATTTTCAACCTTGGGAATCCCAGGATGATTTAATTGTTGCAGTACCTCGGCAGTTTTTTTAAGCGACTTCTCTGATGTTGAAACTTTTAAAATTTTAGATGTGTTGTTGACAACTTCGCAAACCTCATATGTACGGTAAGCACCATCACTCGCAAATTCCTTAGTTACCCGATAACGTCCAGCAAGTAACAATTCCGAACCGCAATTTGCACAAAAGCGACTTGTATCAATATTTTGCGGTTTCTGACAGTCGGGGTTGATGCATAGGTTCATAATATGGGATTTGGATTTTGGGGTTGTAAGTATCAACTTTCCTGTATCCAGACATTTATACCTTTGTACTCTATCTGAATTCAAGGCATAATTGCCTCATTACAACAAAATTTGAAATAAAGTTGATTTTTACGCCGTTGTCACTTCGATATTCCTGAAATTGGACGCTTGAGTAAGCATATCAAAGCTAAACCAGTCATTAAACTTAAAAAAATTACCCCAACCGTAACTCCAATCCCAAAGCTGATAATTAAATTTATACTTGATAACCCAATTCTTGATAAAAATAAATTTACAATGATACCAACAGTTAACCCAGATACAATACTGATAGGTATTCCAACGACAGCAACCAGCAACCACCAGTAAGCTTGTTTAAATTGCGGTTGTAATACCAACCATTTTCCAAATGTCGTTCCCACATAAATTCCGATTAAGGAACCTACTAATTGTCCCAATCCACCAAAAAGAACATGCCCGGTACTTGTTCCTAGCAGTATTCCCACAACTACTGCTGACCCAGTTTTTAGTATTGACCAAAAGTTATAATTTACCCGCCGTCCCAACACTGACCATTGGATAATTTCGACTGGTAAAGTTGTAATTACAGCAATAAATATTGCATAGTTAAATCCTACACCTCCAGCAAATAAATGATAGGCGATCGCACTAGTTATGGAACCCATGAATAAGCCAATACCAATACCAAGAAAACTACCTTGCATCCATTGATAGAAAAAACTGCGCTTATATGATTTTTGTGAAGAATTAATAATATTTGGTTGGCTTGCTTGTAACGATTTATTAAATGTTTTGATTGTTTTTAAAGATGTTTGACTAATTTTCTCTAAGCGTTGCAATATTTTATCTGCATTCGCAGGACGTTGACTGGGTATACGCGCCATCATTTCGTCTAGAAAATCTGCAAGTAAGGATACATTGAGAGTGTTAATGCGCCATTTCAATTCATTCGTTCCTGCATCATAAAAGTTCATGGGGTCTTCCGCTGTTAGCAAGTAAACAAATGTCCTTGCTAATGCGAAAAAATCCGACTGCTGGAGGGCTTGCCCGTTAATTTGTTCGGGTGGTGTATACCCAGCAGAAATAATACCCGTTACCTGACCTGCTGCTTGTTTATTTAAATAAGTACCCGTGACTTGTCGCACCGTACCAAAATCGATTAGCACCAAGCTTCCATCTGCACGCAACATAATATTTGTTGGTTTGATATCGCGGTGAAAGAAATTTTGACTGTGGACTTGCTTCAGAATCCCTGTTAGTTCAACCAACCATTGTAGGGCTAACTTTTCATCAATCGGTCGGTTGCCTCGCTGATGCAAATATTCCTGCAAATTCAAACCTTCGATTTTCTCCATCACCAAACAATGCATTGGTATTTGATGATTTCGGGGAAAATAGACAAAGTAGCCATCTGCTTCAACCTTGGGGATACCGGGGTGCTGCAAATAGGACAATACTTCAGCCTCGCGTAGAAACAACTCAACTGCCTTTGGATGATTGTTAATTAATACCTTGAGAACTTTGAGCGAATGAACGCGGTGTTCTGTATTGCCTGTAATGCTCAAGCTTATTTCATAAGTCTTCCCAAAACCTCCACTCCCAAGCAGACGCGCAACCCGATACCGTCCATTTAGCAAGAGTTCCGAACCACAGGCTTGACAAAATAGAATATTGTTAGAATTTTGAGGTTGTTGGCATTGAGGATTTATACAGAGACTCATCGCTTCATAGTGAAGTTGTGCTGTCTGATAGTTTACACTGACTTTTGATAAACATCGGGAAAGAACACCCACGTTTTGGTGACTTATAAAATCTCTTCTTTTTTCTCCGCGCCCTCCGCGTCTCTATGGATTATAAGTTCTGTATTTTACCACAGAGCCACAGAGAACACAGAGGGAAGAGGTTAGGGAGAGATTACTGAGGGAGAATTTTAACCCCTCAGAGAGAGAATTTTCAGTTAAAACTAACTCATGATGGTAAAAGGTGTCGCTACATCTCCGTATAGCGCAAATTTATCAAGTTGGCGAAGGTTCACATATAAGTAAGAATCAAAAATTTACATGACCAAGGACATGCAACGCGACTTCAAAAACCACGAAGAATTATTAACCTACCTGCGCGACCAATTTCCCCAAGCCGCAGAACGTGACGCTAATATCACCGAAATAATGGGGGGACGTGAAGCTGCACAGAAAATTCTCGAAAAAGTAGACCCTGGTAAATACGGGAAAACACGTAACTTTTTCACGGGTGCAGTTACCCGCCTTTCACCGTACCTCCGTTACGGAGTGATGAGTTTGCGCGAAGTTCGAGATTTCGCCTTAGCAAAAGCTCGAAATGACGGCGATGCTACCAAATTAGTTAATGAATTAGGTTGGCGCGACTACTGGCAAAGATTGTATGTCAAACTTGGCGATGATATTTGGAAAGACCAAGAAGAATATAAAACCGGATACACTGCCACCCAGTACGCACCTGAACTACCTGAAGATATCCGCGAAGGAACCACAGGACTAGTTTGTATCGATAGTTTTACCCACGATTTGCGTAAAAATGGCTACTTGCACAACCACGCTCGCATGTGGATGGCAGCTTATATGGTTCACTGGCGACGTATTCGCTGGCAAGTCGGTGCAAAATTCTTCCTCGAACACCTTTTAGATGGCGACCCTGCAAGTAATAATATGTCATGGCAATGGGTAGCTAGTACTTTTAGTCACAAGCCGTATTTTTTCAACCGCGAAAATTTAGAACGTTATACCGAAGGGGTTTATTGTAAAAAATGTCCGCTGTATGGGAAATGTGACTTTGAAGGAAGTTACGAAGCATTAGAAGTAAAGTTGTTTCCCAAAGGGGAATTTAACAGGCAATCCAACAGTCAAAGCTGGCAAAAAGGGAAACGAAAAAAGTAAATATTAGGTTACAAATTGTCGTAGGATGGGTGTTCACCCGTCCAATAGCATAACTTTATATAGCACAACATGTTAAGAAGGCAAAGTGTGCCATTTAGAATTATTATTAACAGCTTCTGTTAAAATATTTGTATAAGTTATTAGAAATTCTTCAACACGATAAGGTTTTGAATCTAAAATTTCTGCTAGATAATCATAACCACCACTAGCATATTCATTTGTTCTATCCATTCCCTGGTCTGTTAATTGAGTAATATTTTTGGGGTCTACTAAATCGAGTAGAATTTTTCTAATTTCCTCTTTTTCTTTAATACCAATTCCCAGACGAGATAATTCTGCTCTCAACAGTAACCCTATGATAAGTGTTTGATAAGGACGATAGTCTTTAACAAAATTATCAACAAAATCTGTAACTTGCTTACACTTTACAATTGGGGTACTATAACGACCTGATGCAAAACCTATCATCAGGCAAAAGTAATAAATATCAAATTTTGTTTGGATTGGTTTTTGCTCTTTTATATTAGAAAACCAATCCTCTGCATCTTGACGCATCCTAAAAGATTTAGCCATATCTAAGTTTCAATATATTCTTCCATATCAAATTTATCAAAGTAATCTTTCCCTTCAACTAAAATACAATTACTAGTTTCAGTAACTCCTTTTTGAGGAAGTGTATCTAGTAGTTTTTCTGTACCGGGAGTTTTTCTGAATAAGGTTAAAAATTTAGTACTGTCTGAAGCAATAATATCGGTAAAGCCTATTCGTTCCGAAGAAATAGTAAAGCCGATAAATTGTTCGCACAGAGAAGGAATCAACTTAGCTATTTTTCTTCTTACTTCTATCGAAATAGGGTTAGCTGGGCTATCAACAACTAAAGGGAATTGATGTCTACCGCGACTAAGTAGTGTAGTCAGAAAAGTATAGCCTACAGATAATACTTGACCTGCACTTGCGCTATCTTGGTTAAGAAGTTTTATACAGCGTTCTACCTTCATTATTCTAATCGGATCGCGGTACAAAACTTTTTCTAATTTAGAATTACAATCATTAGTTATGGCTAAACGCAAATTGTTTCTAGCTTTCTCTAAAGATTTAGTAATAATATTTTTTAAAGTGCTTGTCCTTTCTAGTAACTCCTTGGTTTCTGTTATCTCTGCTAATTCGTCTTTAGTTTGTTTCAAAAAATGGTTTAGAGATTGTAAACATAAAATTTTATCAAAGTCTCTAAATTCATCTTGATAACTTTGCGATCGCTCAATATCTGCTAACTTTGATTCCGATTCTAATTTATGCTGCTTTTTCGTCTGAAGCTGTTGTTGCCATTGTTTTAATTGTTCATCTCCTTGGTCTATAAGTTGTTGTTCCAAGACGTTATATGCGGTAGAAGCTTGCTGTTGAGATTGAATATTGTTTTGTAATTCATTAATACTATTTGCAAGCTCATTGGCAGATTCGCTATTATCTTGAGTTAACTGATTGTTTATATTATATTTCAGTGCGTTTAAAAAACCAGAAGTTTCGTCAGCAAGATATAAATCTGCACGTTTTTGTATAACTTCACGGCTATGTTCATCCAACGAACGACCGCAAATACATTCTTTTTCTTCCAGCAGTTCCTTAAAAAACTGACTCGATGTACTTTCTGGGAGTTTTAGTCTATCTAATTGTGTTTTCAGTTCAATCAAACAATCAGCAAATTTTTGATGCAACGCATGAGGTTTTCTTAACTGATTCATGACCTGAGAGGCAGTATTAACAACCTGATTACTTGCCTCTGTCTCATTATCCTTTGTAGCTTGTAATTGTTGTCTTAAAGATTCGTTAGTACCAATATTATCAGCAATTTTTAGTTCTAAATTTTTAATCTCTTTTCCTAAATTAGATATTTCTATAAATAAATTATCTTTCAAGTACTCTACGCTTCTTATTCTATATTGCAATTTATCTACTTTATTCCTTTTTTGCGTTAGTCCTTTTTGAGTTCTAGACTTATTTTTTGTACTTTCTTGCCAATCATGTTCAGCCTTATTACTAATTTCTTCTAAAAGATATAGCTGAAACAGTGCGTCAATAGCTTGGGATGCTTCTGATTTATTTAGGTCGAGTAAATCTTCTGCAAATTCTCCATCAAAGATGAATAATTTAACAAACCTATCATCTAAAAAACGTCGTACATTAGGTGGTGGGTTCCAATCGGGTGTAATACCACCGCTTCCCGGTGAAGTCGTTCGATAATGAACTTGACAATCATCAAAATTAAGAGTTAATTCAAATGTTAATGGTCGTCCATCAATACGTAAATTTAATATAAATTTACCTTCAGAATTATTTTCTCCTGGTCTACGTAAATTTTGAATTTCTGTAGAAGGCCATCGTTTTGCTTCTCCATTCATTGCAGCACGAATCATTTTTAAAGTCGTAGTTTTTCCTGTACCATTTGGCATCTGAATTAACGTTACATGTGCTGGGTTTGTTCCATTTATTAAATTAATATCAATATCCGGACAACGTAATCCTTGACTACTCCAACCTATAAGTTCAATTCTCATTCATCTTCTCCAGTCAGATTAGTGTTTATAGCTTGACGAACTGTATAAAGATATTGACTTTGCTGGGTGGCACTTAGATCGGTCTTACTCATTTCTTCTAACCAAGCAATCAATCGGTCGGCAACTTTCTCTGGCTGACCTTCTTCTTGAACCGATTCTTTAATTGCCTTAATTAATTCTTCATCTAGCGGCATTTTTTTATTTTCTCCTAGTTTCTGCAAGTTGAAACAACCATTGACAACGTTCTCGATCGGCACTAACATCTTGCTCATCTTCCCAATTAGATTGCAGTACAAAATCTATCACATTTGCTCGCTTTTGAGGAGATTGAGGATTAACTCGCAGACAGCGGCCAATGCGTTGGATTGTTTCTAGTTTTGCGCGGGCAGAAGAAAAAAGAATTACATTTTGTAAATTTTTAATATCAATGCCTTGTGATATGCGATGACAAGTAATTAAACAATCAATATTCCCATTTGCAAATTCCTCTAGGTTTTGTCTATCATCATCTGCGTAGTATGTACGATAACGGTGCGTATAAGTGTGGATAGTATCTAAAATTTTCTCCCCATATTCTCTGTTATCAACAAATATGATTGTCGAACGAAGGTATTGAGAGTTAGTCGATATAAAATTAGCGAATATATGTGGTTTCTGTTCGGCAGTTTTGTAAACGCGGGCAAGTTCTATCCACAGTTCAGTCTCACTCATTGGATTTCCCGCTCGTGCGCGACCAGCTTGTTTTACATATATTTGTTGGAGCCTGTATTTATCTTCTTCTGAAAGCTCATAGCTTAAAGGAATATAGTTAAATTCGCAAAGTATACCTCGTTCAATTGCCTCTTCTAAGCCAAAGTGAAAGAAAGTATCTCCTATTTCTTGGAAAATAAAATTTGTACCGTCTGCATCGTATTCTCGCTCTGGAGTAGCACTCAAACCTAATCGATATTTAAATGTTTGATGTTGACCGTTTAATTGCTGGCGCATTAATTGACTACCTAGTCCGTGTACTTCATCATGTATGATAATAAATTTATCTTTATTATGTTGATTAATACGTTTTAAGAGTAAATAAAGCTTGATTCGCGATAGAACAATAATGGCACCTTTGGGATTATTGGCAAAGCTTTCTAATTGATGATGTGAACCGTAGTGTTTTAAAACTCGAAATGGTTTGGGACGATTAATTGACCAAGGTTCAATCTCTTTACTCCATTGGTCAAGCAAATCAGTTCCTTCCGTACTAACGATAATTGCATCTAGTTTCTGCTCATCATCTAAGTAACTGAGAATTTTAAGAGTTGTGCGTGTCTTCCCTGTACCCGTAGCCATTTCTAAGACACCTTGACCTATCTGTATAAATTTTTTTACAGCTTCTTCTTGGTGTCGCCATTTTTTATCAAAAGTTTCTTGTTGTGTTGATGTGGAAAATATTTTCTCTTCTAAAGTAATGGAAGGTTTTTCTACAGGAGCTTTAATGCGTATTAAATTTAAGGCTTCTTGGGAAAGATGTATAACTTTTAGCCCTATAGCTTGACCTATCCAAGCTTCTTCAAATTCTTCAATTTTTGTTTTCACCCTCTCTTGGTCTGCGGGTATCCAACTACGGTAAACATCTATTGACTCGTAATTTCCGCTATGACCAAGATTCGATTCATTCGCAGAACCTGTAAACGCTACGGTATCTTTCCAAGGAAAGTCAAAAATACCGATTTTTTCATGAAATATGCCAGGTTGCTCAACGTGTTTTGGAAATGCAAAGCGTATGATTAATCTCTCATTTACAACCATCCAAGCCAAAAGCTTTAATCTGAATTCAACAGATAATGCTTCTTCCGATAGGTTTAACGTATCTTTGATAATTTTATCGGCAATAATTTGGCGCAGTTTGTTACTTTCTTCTTCGTTCAGCGCTGTTTCCAAAGCTGCTTTATCCTGACTAGACAATTCTGGAGAAATAATTAGTTGAATCTTTACTGCGTCTTCTGCTATTCGTGGAAGTGCTTCAGACCAGGCAATCAAAGCTCCGCTGGAAAAATATCCAACAGCGCGTCTGTAACGAACGCAATGGGTCAAGCAAGGAGCAAAAAAATCTTTACCTAAGTTTGCTTTTCCACTACGGTAGTTACTGCCAATTTGTTGTATTATATTTTTTGCCTGTGAATGGGTAGATGCGCCTTCCATACTTTTTTGGGTTAATAATTGGCGTGATAAACAAATAACGTTTCGGTCTGTTGATATTTTTATTCCAGTAACCCAGCAACTACGTGACTAAATTTATTGTAAGCAAGCGATCGCCGACCATGTGATAATTATTTTCGTATATATTATAGATAGCAAAAAATTAGCGATTGTTTTGATAAATTTACGTATTTATGAGTAAAGTTAGTATAATTTTTGTAACAAGCAAGCTGATATTTAAAATGCTAAAACTAGTTACTAGCAGTACTTTTAGTCCAAAATCTCTTATTTCATGTCAAAACCAATCATCTGGGTACATGGTGACTGCCTGAGTCCCAAAAATCCCGCACTTGCAGAATACCCCGACGCACCCGCTATCTGGGTGTGGGATGATAACTTACTTGAAGAATGGCAAATTAGCCTCAAACGCATCACTTTTATTTATGAATGCTTGTTAGAGTTACCCGTTGTTATCCGACGGGGTGATGTCGCAACCGAGGTTTTAGCTTTTGCGAAAGAACACGATGCAACTCAAGTTGTAACTGTTGATAGTCCAAGTCCTCGGTTTGATATAATATGCGATCGCATTAAAAACTCCCTCGAACTCGAAGTTTTGGAAGTCGAACCATTCTTTGAGTACGACGGTTTTATCGACCTCAAGCGCTTCTCGCGTTACTGGAAAGTTGCCGAACAATATGTGTTTGAGTAACTGTTTAATTCTACATTAATGGTTATTTGTAGGGGCACAGCAATGCTGTGCCCCTACAACTGTACCTCACTCGACTGGAAACCGCTATCAGGAAACCAAAAATATTCAATACAAGGTAGCCCGTTAACTTTATTAATAGATAATTCACCTGTCGTAAAGCCGTGCTTTTCATAAAAACGGCAGGCTGTTATATTTTGTTCCAATACAGTCAACTTTAGTCCTTGCGGGCAAATTTCTTTGGCTTTATTCATTAGGGCAGAACCAATACCTTGATTTTGATAACTTGGGTCGATAAAAAGTTGGTTTAATTCTTGTTCTCGTACTATCACAATCATAAAACCAACAATACAGTTTTGCATTTGCGCTACCCAAATATCACCTCGTGCTTCAAGGTCATCCCGAAAGCGTCTCAACCATTCCGAATAACCTTGCGGATGTTGAAGCTTTGGAAAAGTTTGATGCCAAGTTCGATACCAAAGTTCAACAGTAGATTCTAAATCGTGGAGTTGATACGGACGGATATTTAGCATGATTAATAATATTTCTTGAATCATCTAAATAAATTACAAATAGCGGGCAGGATGCTTGTCAATACTGCTCGGTTAAGGTTTTTTGTTAGAATCGATCCCCCTAAATCCCTCTTAAAAAGGGGGACTTTATAAGGCTTTTAGCCCCCCTTAAAAAGGGGGGTTGGGGGGATCAATTTCAAAACCTACGCAGTATTGGGATGCTTGTAGTACAAGTAGCGGGCAGGATGCCCGCACTACAATTGGATGATTTATTTTTTTAAATACTCTTAATCAATTTTTAGTACTACTTACTTCCCTACTTTTATTCTTAGAAGAAGATAACAATTCTTTTTTTGTAACTGGCGTTCTTCTGAGGGTATCTAAAGGAAGTAAAAACTCACCTGCTTGAATTTGAATATCCAGCGCATCAATCACAAATCTCACATCAAGAAAACTGGCAGATGCATAATCATCATGCTCATATTGCTTAATTTTTTCTTCTGTCAAACCAGCCAAATCAGCCAGTTCTTTTTGACTGAGTTTTGCTGCCATGCGTGCTTTTATGAGAATTTGCGCTAAATAATCAATATCATCCAATCTCAGCACAATTGGTGTCTGGCTATCGTGAGATGTTAGCATCTCATATTCAGCAATTTCGGCTTGCAACTGATCTAGATGACATTGTAATCCTCCTCGGCTCAATTTCCACCGTTCAAGGTCATTTTTTTTTCTTTCTTCATCTTGTTCCATTAAAGATATAGAATATTCAAATTTTGTAGCGCACTCTTTACTATATTCATACTGTTTTTCATTTTTAATCATGGTTCCCACCTTACCAAATCAATAGCGACAATACCTTTTTTATTCTGTAACCTATCTTTTTGAAAAAACTCAAATGAATTTAGACTATAACTACCAACTGGTTGGTTTGAAGGAAAAATCTCGCCTTTATATTTGGCTTTTTGCCCAGCACGATCATAATAATTTAACAATTTTGGAGCATGAATTCTAAGATAATCAACATCTATAGTTTCCTCATCATAACAAGCATTAAAATCACCAGGGTCTTCCTTGCTAGTTACAAAGCTGCCATTGATGTAAATTGTTCTACAACCAGCTTTCCAAAGTTGCTCCATTGCTATTTTTAGACCGCGTATAAAACGTAACCTCAATTCTGTTGTACCACGATCGACAAATTCCTCCCACGTACAGAAATGCACCCCTGGTGGTAAATTGCCGTTTGAGTCAAACTCCGGAATCATTAACTCACACCATAAAAAATATTTTAATTATCTGCGATTGAAGGTAAAAATAGTTCATAAAAATATGTTTAGGAGAAGCATTATTATTGTTAATTTTTATCTGTCAATCTCAGCCTAAGCAATAAGTCGTGTAATTCGGCGTTTGCGGTAGGAGCTTCTGGTAATATACGCTTAAAAATATAAAGTAAAATTTACGTGCATCTAAAAAAACCATATTTACCAAAATGCCAAATCAAGAATATTGGGAACAACACTATCAACAAAAAACAACTCGCTGGGATATCGGCAAAGCTGCACCACCATTTGTAAGTTTGTTGCAGTCTGCAAATGCACCATCACGGGGACTTGTAGCTGTGTTGGGATGCGGTCGCGGATATGATGCAGTCCTGTTTGCACAATTTGGATTTGAAGTTATCGGATTTGACTTTGCTAATTCGGCAATTACCGAAGCTACAGCTTTGGCATCAGTTGATAGTTCGGTGAAGTTTTTGCAGCGCGATATCTTCGACTTACCTGCGGAGTTTGCAAGCTATTTTGATTATGTAGTCGAATATACATGTTTTTGTGCCATTGACCCAGCATTGCGATCGCGTTACGTGCAAGTCGTGAAATCAATTTTAAAACCGCAAGGTGAATTAATCGGGTTATTTTTTACCCACAATCGTCCTGGTGGTCCTCCATTTGGTGCGACTCCACAGGAAATAAGCGAGTATTTTCAACAGGATTTTGAAATTCTTTCTTTAGAACCTGCCACTAATTCTATATCCGAACGGCAAGGAGAAGAACATTTGGGACAATTTCGGGTGATGAAATAATATCATTTCGATACCTTTTCGCTTTCCCTGCCTTTGATTTATCCATTTATTAAGTTCAAAATCTCAGAATTTCTCGGTCATAGTTATCACTTTTCGGTTCGACTTCCCAAACGATTCCTTCACCTGGTTCTAATGCCACTTCTACAAAGAGTTGTTCAACAGCTGTTGTCGCTACATCTTCGTTATTGGGGAAGGGTTGCAAATCTTCGGTAAGTAATCTGAGTTTGAAACCACCGGGAATTACTGCCCCGACAGCAGCATTACGCAATTCAAAACGCCAAATTGTTATTTCATCTCTATTTTGTGGTATAATGCAAAGCTGATAAAATTGCCCTGCGATCGCCAACCGTCGAGACAGTATTACATCTTCTTGACTTGCTTCGGTACTTCTTGCCCCAGCACTAAGTTGCATATTCAAGCTTTCCCAACCTATATTTTGAGCAAGTTGAGAAACTCCATTTTGCAACCACTGTAAAACTGACCATTGTTCGGGAAGTCCCAAACGTTGTTGATATAAACTTTGTCTCCAACCACCATGTTCGATTAATCCACCCCATAATTCAAATGGAATTTCGAGTCGGGGTGTAATTATATCTGGGTTTGCAAGGCGAGAAATTAGATTTTGGGCTTGTGCTTGCGGTAAAATTGGCAGAGGTGCAACTGTGCTTTTCGTAACTTCTTGCGAACAAAATTGATATGCCACAGCTAAAGTCGCAATGTCTTCGATGATATCATCGGCATCAAGCGAATAAGTGCGATCGCTTGCGTTATAATTTCCCTTAGTTTTGAGTTGTGCGTGGGTACAGTAACCCCAAATTCGCACGTAACTATCATCTGGCTCGACTTGTACTGATAAATAATAATTGCCAGTAAACCTTGGTATATCTACCCATTCTTGAGGAACTCTCAATTCACTCAAATCCATAGATTCGCTAGGGATTAGTATAAAGCGCTTTCCATCTAATGTAATAGCAGTACCGTTTACCAGTTCCCAAAAACTAGGTAAAGCTGCGTTAGAGGGGTAAATTTCGGCAAGAGGTGTAAATTCTGCTTGCAACCAGGGCAAGATTGTGAGAAGACAAAGTTCGTTTATATACCCTTGATATTGCGAAGCAGGGTTAGAAAAAGATTGCATTTTGCGACGCACTTGATTTTGTACATCGCTTGGTATTTCTAAGATTAAGTCATTTGGGGAAGTGAAAGTAAATATAGTCATAGTAGGGAATAGGGGAAGGGGGAAGG
>CAXTCQ010000134.1:0-21756 GCA_964242965.1 uncultured Calothrix sp.
GGATTCTTGGTTTGGGTGGGGGTGGGTTTATCTATATTTTTCGTTTGTAGATAAGTTGGACTGTGAACCCACCCCTACCGATTTTGCGGTTCTATTATCGATTGGTATTAATTTGGGTTTATTGGTTCTATTACTCGCGCAATTTACCGTTTACCGTAACAATGTCCGTTTTTGGATCGATTCTGTGAATCGTAACAAAGGACACAGCATTGCTGTGCCCTTACGATTTTATATGTCACATTCTTTTTTCAATTTGGTATAAATCGCAAACAATGAATTTTGTATGCTAAACGCTCTTATTTCTAGCTCATCCCATAAGTGCGATCGCATACTATCTGCTTGCTAGGGTCGATTTTCCCCTGGATTGGATTCCAGTAGTCTGATACTTCTCCAGTTAGACCGATTTCTTTGCCTACACGCTCTAACATCGATTGTTGGCGATTCTTGACTAAGTGATGGTGACGTTGCATTAAGGCGCGTGCTTTATCTTGCGTAGACATGGCGATAGTCCCTCTTGTTTGTTTTCTCATTTTCTTTTCTTCATTAACTATACACTAAATATTTCTGTAGCGGTTGTTACCATCTGATACTTTTTTATAAAACTTTACATATTTAGGAATTTCCAATTTATGAGAAACAACCTCATCCCTATTTGCAGCAGAACAATAATCTATTTCAATGTTGTGACATCTAACTTAAGACTGTAGAAGCTGGGCAGATAAACCTTACTCAAGATAAATGATTTATTTGTTACAATTATTTAAGCTAAGTAAAGAAAAACTCATAAAAACCGAATTGTTATTATGTCTGACAGCTTAACGAAACTCACTTATCAGACTTTCCAGCAGAGTAAAAACTATTTTGGTTTGGCGCATAAAATCATAAGTACGCGATTCATGGATTTGATATCGCCAAGCGATCGCAAGGTTACACCCATCCCTACCAGTCTGTTATTAAACATCAACGAAAGGCTAAGTAAACTGCTTGAAGTCGATTGGCAGGACGCGGAACGAGGTGTCTATCCGACTAGTTTGCTGTTCGACAATCCTTGGGAAGACTTTTTCAAGTACTACCCAGCTATGGTGTTTGATACAGCCAATATTTGGGAACGGGCAAAACAGAAAAGATATCAAGACTTCTCAACGCATTTAACCACCGAAGGTTATCCCAGTTATTACGTGCAGAACTTTCACCATCAAACCGATGGTTACTTAAGCGAATCATCAGCGAATTTATACGACTTACAAGTTGAGATTCTCTTTGGCGGTTCCGCAGATGCAATGCGACGCAGAATTCTTGCACCACTCAAGCAAGGACTCGCATCGTTTACAGTATCGCCGCGACAAATACGGGTTTTAGATGTAGCCTGCGGTACGGGTAGAACGTTGAAAGCAATCCGCGCTACATTACCGCAAGCGTCGTTATTTGGTGCAGATTTGTCACCTGCTTATTTGCGGAAGGCAAACGAATTGCTTTTGCAAATTCCTGGAGAATTACCGCAGCTAATCCAAGCAAATGCTGAAGAGTTGCCTTACTTGGATAATTATTTCCATGCAGTAACATCGGTGTTTTTATTCCACGAGTTGCCCGCAGTCGCGCGTCAAAATGTCATTGATGAATGTTTCCGCGTCGTCAAACCGGGTGGGGTCTTCATTATTTGCGATTCAATCCAACTTAGCGATGCTCCGGAATTGGAACCAATCATGGACAACTTCCAGGAAACATTCCACGAACCATATTATCGGCATTATATTGGTGATGACTTAACCGAACGATTGAAGAAAGCTGGATTTGAGGACATTCAAATCCAGTCTCACTTTATGAGCAAGTATGCGATCGCACGTAAACCTGTTTAGAATATAGGGACTTTTTGAATAGGATAAACCTAAAGGCACGATACAGGTCGTGCCTTTATAATTTAAATTCATCACATTACATTGAGGTGGGAAATGCGGATTGCATTGTTCATACCTCTGTGTACAGGTTTAAAGCTACTTAGTCTCAACAATATATTTATCAACAAAACTTTGTAATCCAGTATTATAACCTTCTCCTACTGCTTGAAATCTCCATTCAGCATCTTTCTTATATAACCGTCCAAATTCTAAAGCCGTCTCTTGAGAAAAAGCCTCTCTCAAATTGTACCGGGCTATAGACCTTTTTGTTTCTTGGTTGTAAATCTTGATAAACGCATTTTTTATTTGGCTAAAATTCTGATTTTTTTCATGTGCTTCATGAATAGTTACAACAAAAACTATTTCCTGAATTTCCGGATTTACTTTTGCTAAATCAATATAAATCGTCTCATCATCTCCGTTACCCTCTCCAGTTCGATTATCTCCTGAATGTCTTAAAGAACCGTCAGAAGATTTAAGGTTATTGTAGAATATAAAATATTTTTCGTTCGAGGTATCACCTGCATCTAACATGAATACAGATGCATCGATATCATAGGTTTGCTCATTTTTACTTACCTGCCAACCTAAACCAATGGCCACTTTTTTTAAATCCGGTGCTTCTTTAGAAAGATTAAATCTGCCACCTTTACTTAATTCAATCTCCATTGATAAATAATCCTCGAAGTTTTAATTTTTAATTCTGTTGATTCGACCATATAAAAAAGAGGGTAATAATGGTATATACCCCCTTTTTTTAATTATTGAGATAGCGATTAAGCAGCAAATCGGTCTACAAAACTTTGAAGACCTGATTTATAACCAGCCCCAACAGCTTGGAATCTCCATTCCCCATCTTTACGATAAAGTTTACCAAATTCAATTGCTGTTTCGACTGAAGCATCTTCTTCTAACTCATACTTGGCAATCTGTTTTTCTGTAGCGTTGTCGTAAATTCTGATATACGAATTTCTGACTTGACCAAAATTTTGCCTTTTTTGTTCGGCTTCATGAATAGTAACGACAAATATAAGTTCTTGAACCGAAGCATCAACTTTGCTCAAATCAATTTGAATCGTTTCGTCATCCCCTGAACCTTCTCCTGTCCGACTATCTCCCTCATGTTTAACAGAACCATCTGGTGATACTAAATTGTTGTAGAATACAAAATATTTTTCGCTGATAATTTTGCCATTAGCACCCAACATAAATACAGAAGTATCTAAATCGAATGCTGAACCTGTATCTGTAGCATTAACATCCCATCCCAAACCAATGCCAGCATTTGTCAAGCTGGGAGCTTCTTTTGAGAGATTGATTCTTTCGCCTTTGCTAAGATTAATTGACATGATTGTTACCTCTTTTGAAAAAATGATTTTTACTTGAATTTAAAATTGAGTCAAGCTACTCAATGATTAAAGAGACTTTAGATAATTAACAAATCATTAAGCATAAGCTTTCACCAGTTCTCCTAAACCATTAGCACGAACACCATTACCTACGGCTGACATTTTCCATTCGTTATTGTGGTTATAAATTTCAGCCATTAACATTCCGGTCATTCCTTTATATTCAGAACCAGAAAGCTTATATTTAGCAAGTTCTTGATTGTTAGATGTATTTACCAGACGTACAAAAGCATTTTCTACTAATGAAAAGTCTTGTTTGCGAGCAACGCAGTCAAAAATATTAACTGTAAAAACTAGTTTTGTAATCTCTTTTGGCAAACGAGTTAAATCTATAATAATCTGTTCGTCATCACCTGACCCCGCACCTGTGAGATTATCACCTAAATGAGTAATCGCTCCGGATTGATGAGATAAATTACCAAAGTAAATTACATTGTTTTTATCCCTTACATTGTCATTGCTATCTAGACAGATTACAGAAGCATCTAAGTCGCATTCTGGGGCATTGCTACTACCAGCGCGTTTTGCTACATCCCATCCCAGTCCGCACATCAGTTTTGTTAGTCCTGGAGCTTCTTTAGACAGCGAGATGCGTTGTCCTTTTTCTAGGTTAATTGCCATGTAAATTATCCTTAATATATTGAGGTGTATTTCCTAGCTATAACGGTCGAGTAATGCTTTTAAACCACCTTGATAGTTTGACCCTACGTTGAGTCACCACTCACCATGCTTACGATAAAGTGAGCGCGATAATTAATGCTGTTTCTACCAAATAATCTTCAACACAATCGTAGCGTACCGCTTCCTGTTTTGTTGAACTACGAGATAAGAGCGTACATTTCATTACATAGTTTACTTTTATCTTACTTACCCACTTAAATATGCCATATTAATATCAACACAAGTTAAAATCCCACAAGAAGCAGCAGAAAAACGTTTACTTATATCTTGCACCTGCTAGACTTCGTGAGAAAATAATACTAAGTATGATGGGAATATTTGACTTCGCTTTCTACCCGACAGTGATTTACAATCCCTGTCTAATAGCAAAAATCCATTTTTAATGGATTAATAATTATAAGCAATAAACATGTATCTATTGCTACTTTAATTAGGCATCTTCGTGATTTATCCGTAAAGATGCAAGATATAAGTTTAAGCAAAATAGCTTAATTTTTAACTTCTGATTCATACAATACACGCTCTTGTCGATTTTCCTCTGTCAATGTACGAGGTAAATGTATACCCAGAGCAACTATAACAATTATCATATACAAAACTAGCCCCATCCATAACAGGTGATTGCTATGTAAATACGAAGCAGTAACAGCTAAAGGCACAAATCCCAAACCAAAAGCAGCTAAAACAGCATTACGCAGCGTTGCACCTTCCTTCAAGCCGATGAAAAATCCTTCTAAGGTAAATGCTAGAGCAGTTAATCCCAAAAGTGGTAATAACCAGATTGCATATGCAGTTACACTTTGATTAATCTCGCTATGGTTGGTTAAAATTCCAAATACTGCGTCAGGAAAAAATACCGATGTGAATGCTAGAACACCGGCAATGAATAAGCTAGTTAGTGCGGAAATTGCCAGCAGTGGTAAAAATTGCTCTTTGTTTCCCTTTGCTTTGAAGTTTGCTGTCAGGGTTTGAGTTGTCAACCCTACACCTTGTATGCTGAATTGACTAAATAAGGCAATTTGCAGCAATAAACCATTTGACGCTAAAACGTTGGTTCCCATTACTGCACTGAGGTTTGTAAAAATAGCATAGGTAGAAATCAAAATTAAAAATCGAATTAATATATTACTTTTTAACGCGACCGTATCTTTAAAAGCAACCCAATCAAAAAGTTCTTTGACAGCACTTGGTATTACCTGCCAATCAATATTCAAACCAGCCCAAATTAAACCAACTACCACAGCTAAATATTGACTGATAGCTGTTGCCAGTCCAGCACCCATACTTGACCAGCCGAATTTAACTATCATCAGATAGTCCAAACCGACATTAGAACCATTCCCGACGAGCGACATCAACAGTACTGCACCGTTCATTTCTCGTCCCAAAAACCAACCAATTAAAACAAAGTTAAGTAAGACAGCAGGGGCACCCCAGATGCGAGCGTTAAAATATTCAATCCCCGAAGCTTCAATCTCTGGGGAACCGCTCAAAATCGTAAATCCCACTTTTTGGAGGGGATATTGCAACAGCAAAATTACCAAACCCATAGCCAAAGCAATCAAACCACTCCGCAACAGAGCTAACAGAACAGCTTTTGGGTCATCGAGTCCAACAGCATGGGATGCGATCGCATTTGTGCTGGTACGTAAAAATTTGAGAACGCGGTACAGGTAATCAAAAAGAATAGTTGCCAGAATCACACCTGCTAAATGCCGAATATCAGCTAAATGTCCCAAGAAAGCAATATCAACCAAACCAGCTAGAGGAACCATCATATTAGAAAGGACGCTCACGCTTGCTAGTCGGTAAAAACGCGGAAGGAAATTGTATTGCGTTGGTATAGCAAATTGCATAAATTGCTTGGAAATTGATTTAACTCAAGATCCGAGTTTACGTTAATTTCCAAAATTAATTTGTTGTCGCAGATCGCATTTAGGATTTAGAAACTATCCAACAGAAACATTTAAACTGCGATAGGGAAAATTTACGCGGCGGGAGAGTAATTGCGTTGCACTACTTGTCGGTTATACTATTTAACTTTATTAGAGCGATCGCAATCAAGCTTAGTACAAATTAACTAATTGGTATAAAGAAAACATTAGTTTAATTTATTACCTTTCAACTTACTTTTACCTGTTCTTCCTGGGACTCCATTGCCAGAGCTAATCGATTTGCACCAGCTTGAACAATCAAAGCAACTTGCGACAAAGGCATATTATTGATTTGCCTGAGAATAATGGTAAAGTCTGAAGCTTCTTGTATGGGTTTACCTTCTAAACAAGAAAGCAATTCCTCCATCGTATAACCGGCTCGAGATGCGATTCGAGATAAATTCTCGGTATCTGGTATCTTCGCACCTTTTTCCCACATCTGAACGGCAGTCGCAGAAACTCCTAGTAGCTTACCAAAACCTCGCTGACTCATATCACCACGAGCCTGCTTGATAATTTCGATTAATTTTTTTCTGCTTTCGTCATTCACAGGTACTGTGGTTACTCCACTTGCATCAAAGTTTTACTTTCAATTTTACAATTTCACTTTTGGCTTGACAAACTTACCTAATATTTGTATTATTCCTTTAGTTGCAATATTGCAACTAAAGGAATAATTATGCTTACTAATATTAGGAAGCGGGTGCATCATGGCTAGCAATCTACGAAATCGGACTCTAAGTAAACCTCAAGGTTTAATATCGCTCAATAAAATTAAACCAGAAATTTGGCGTTTTGACGATGCCAGAATTATCAAAGCTCTGATGGATAGAGGGTATGATGTTAAAAAAATCAAGAAAGTCAAATATCTCAAGCATCAAATTTGTATTTCCTACTGGGATGAAAAAGGTGGGGTATGCAGCGGCTTTTTCAGCTACCGTATTTTTGAACGCTGGCAACGTTCCGTACAAAAGCTAGTATACGATTGCCAAAGTCTTTATGAGATGCATTCTCTTACACAACTAATTGAGTACGAATTTGCTCATTACCCTTACTCACAAGAAATGCAAGCAGCCATCAATGACACTATAGTAGCTTGCACTTCTCAAATAGTAGAATTTGCTAGCTACCAACGAAATTATAATTTAGCCGCAAGTTGATTTTGAGTTGGAATATGGCATTATAAAGCCGCAAAAATCCGAAGCAATTTTACAGCGAAAGTACGTAAATTCAAAGTATAAATTAAATTTAGAAAGCCGCATCAAAAATCTGTTGTGCGGTCAGGTTAAGTTGGGGAAAAGTAGGAGACACGATTAGGTTGTTACCCCCTAAACTGAGTTACCTGATATTCATCGTCAATCAATTCATAAATCGATAGGGTCGGTTGTTTGGAATTGCCAGTATTTTTAGCCCCCAGTCCAAGATAATCAACGGACACATGCTTCAAGCCGGGAAACCCGTCCAACGCAGTGTCCTCAACAATCCAGTATTCAGAAATGCCGATATTTTCATATTTACCCTGTTTTGTATAGTAATCATCATCCCAATTAGTTGAAACTACTTCTACAACTAATGGAATTGAAGCACCATTAATTACAGTAGATTGTTTTTTCCACAATGGTTCATTTACAAGGTTTGTGCGATTGAGCAACAGCACATCTGGAGAGTAGCCTGATTCGCTTGCGTTCGGCTTTACTAGTGCAGTTTTAGGAATGGTGTAGGGTAAGTTTAATCGAAGGTACTCAACTGTTAGTTGCTGAATTAAAAAGCCAACAACATTTTCATGTTCTCCTGATGGTTGCGTCATCTCAATAATTACTCCATCGTGTAGCTCGTAACGTCCGCTTTCGGGTCGCCATGCTGCAAATTCTTCAAAGGTTACTAGCTTGGGTAAGGCTTGAGCCATAGTCATCACCTGCTTCTAGAAACTCCATTTTAAGCTCAATACTTTTTAATTCTATATGGTAGTAGTCGGTTTCATTAATTCTGACATGTCGCGGGGTCAGATCCCCGACAACTTTTACGGATACTGTTGGCGAATCAGGGGTAACACCCCTCAAGGCTGGCAGCATATAACCTTCTCGAATGCCCTGTTAGACCGCCCTACCATTCTATGGTAGGGCTAATCGAAACGAACGCGATGCGTGTCCCCTTGGGACTCAGCCTGCTTAAAGCCACGGCTTTGTTCCTATTAGCACTTACTGCTTAAAGCCTGGGGCGGGTTTTCCGACAAGCGAGGGATCTGACCCTCTCCAAAGCCAATGGCATCCTTTAAGAAGTCGGGGATCTCGTAACCCCTCAAACTACCGCTCCCCTCGCATAAAAAATCTTAATTTAGAGGGCTAGAGCAACAACTACGAACCGAGAAACCCATCGGACAAGGCTTGCACACCTATCTTAGGCTTATTTAACACCTTCTCAACTGCGTCAAACCAACCACCATTTCATCAACAGCTTGCCGCAAAACAGATGCTGGTTGTTCGCTTTGATTGACAATCATGCTAAAAACCAACGGTTCGTAATTAGGTGCATTCAAATACCCAGACAGCGACACCACACCCCCCACAGTCCCGGTTTTAGCTTGGACTATTCCTTCTGCGGGTGTATTGCGAAACCTGGATTTTAATGTGCCTGTTTTACCTCCCACAGGTAACGATGCTCGATATACTGACGCTGCGGGAGACTTTGCCATCCCGCGCAACACTTGTACCAGCGCTTCGGGACTAATTAAGTTTTTGCGCGATAAACCCGAACCATCGACGATAAAATAACTGGTTTGATTGACTCCCAAAGCAGTCAAAGTTGTTTTAAGAACCTCTAAACCAGCAGCAGCAGAAGCTTGTAGTGGTTTTCGCGGTAGTTTGAATGCCAAAGCATTTAACAATGACTCTGCATACAAGTTATTACTATTTATATTTGTTTCTGCTACCAATTCAGATAGCGGTGGTGATAGAATTGCGGCAACTTCTTGCTGACTAGTACCACCTGTTGCGACTGATGTTTCTGCCAAGCTAATATTTTCGCTTACTAACGCAGTACGGAAACGACGCAAAAAGAAATAATTGGGGTCAACTACAGGTAAAGTCAGATCGAACGGGTTCGCATTTGCTGCGAGTTGCCCTTGAATTTTGAGGACATTTCCCGATAAATCGCGGGCAACACCGAGGTCTGTTGCTTGGTTATCAGCTGCGGTGACAGAAAGATTCAAAATTCGCCAAGTTCGCGCTTCGTTGGGGTCACTCCAGGAAATTTGTAATGGTTTGCCGACAGTTTGGGGAATAAGTTGAATATTAAAGGCATTTTCGTTCACCATGAAACTACCAACAGGTGCGCCATAATCAGACTGGATATCTTCCCATTGCCAGCTTGGTTGCACGACATCACCTTGAATGTAACTATCATCGGCAATTAATTGCTTGATTTGAGTTATACCTTTGGCTTTGAGTTGTTTTGCTAATGAAGCTAGCTGTACATCTTTTATACTAGGGTCGCCTCGACCAACAACGCGCAAAACTCCATTATTTTCACGGTATACCGAGGTACGCATACGGAAGTTAGTGCCTAATTGTTGTAAGGCTGCGGCAGTCGTAAATAATTTGGTATTAGAAGCGGGAGTAAAGAATTTTTGAGAATCCCGGTTGTATAAGGTTTGTCCGGAATTGAGGGTTTGTACTAAGATACCCCAGCGGACTCGATTAAATACTGGACGATTAATTACTGCATCGAGGTTGCTTGCCAATTGTGCGGGACAGATGGTTTTGGGTGTGCTTGCTGGTACAATTGGGGTTTGGGTCGGAATTGGGGTTTGCGATAGCGTTCGCGAAGCGTGTCCGAAGGACTCAGCGCTGCTGCGTACCCCATTGGGGAAGCCGAAGGCTAGCGCGGCTCGCGCTACTTCTACACTCGCTGCAAGCTGACTGCCCAGTAAAAATAATAACAACCCGGTTGAAACTTGTTTAGACATAACTATAGTTTTACTCACGCTGCTAAATGATATGAACCTTTCACTATATAGATTTAAGATTATAAAGATACGCAGACGTTACAATTAATACTAATGTTTCGCTATTGGAGTTTCCGACTTAGAGACCTCTGTCTATGTGATTTGCCCTGAAATTCAAGATTCAGGGTACGGCGAACCATGCTGTGTGAGCCTTCAGCGCTAATAAGATAAGCCGCTTCGAGTCAAGCACGTTAATCGACAAATTTTTTGCAACGCAACCTATAAAACTACTCGATGCTTGCCGGAACGATGGGTAGCAAAAGGACTAGCTAGTTCTAGCTGTGATTTAAGCGCAATACCAGCAGTAGCAATTAACGGATCGCATACGCAGTGTTGCGGAATCAGCTCAATCGACTCGGTATTGACTAATTCAGATGCACTAATGTGAATCAGGTCTGGTTCTAAACTTAGGTCTAGATACTCGGCATCTCCATGAATCCAAACTTGGTGAGTCACGCTTGCTGGAATGATAAAGAAATGATTGCAAGGTAAGTAAGAGGAATAAAACTTTTCACCAAGTTTGCGTTCGACCTTTATGAATCTAACATTTTTCGGAATATTTACTAATATTTATTAATTGTAGAAATGAATTAGATTGACAAGCAAACTATTTATGCTCAACACCTTAAAAAGTATAATCTGAGCTAGAAACAAGAAAATAATAATGGTAAGCATATACCCGTATATAATAAAGCAAAAATTTGAGGTAATGGTGTGAGTACATTCCTGTCAAGCGTAGCAGTCTTTCTCTCGACTTTAGCTTTGCTATGCGGAGGTTATGCGGCTTATCAAGTTTATACACTTCAGCAAACGCTAGGTTCGGCTACAACTAACAATCTCAGTAATCCTACTCAAACATTAAGTCCAAAAGAAGCCCCAACACCTTCAGTTACGACAACAGCATCACCTTCTGCGGTTAATGCAGGAATTACTGCCGGTCAATTTGTCCAACCTGCTTTTGGTAATAAAGCAAAAGTGGAATTACTCTCAGTCAAGCGAATCAAAGACCCGGAAACCGGAAACCGCGATGTGGTCAACGTGCAAATGCGGATTCGTCGCGCAGCAGATGATAATTCTGTAACTGGTAGTGACGTTATATCGGTTAGTAGTACAACAGCTCGCAATCCCGACACTAGTGAAACTTATAAAGGAGTAAAATTAGACCGAGCAACTGGTCCTGTTTCTTTATCGCAATTACGTCCTAATTCCTCGGCTGATGCTTATGTGTGGTTAAGGGTGACAGATGGTGTTAATAATTTAGATATTTTTGTTCCAGATACAGGAGCGTTTAAAAATGTTCCGATTTCTAACTAAAGTAGGACAGTTTTGCTTGTAGTAACGTTTGTTTTCTTTTATATATAGCGATTCTCGATTGCTCCCAGTATAACTGATTGCGATGCAATGTAGGGGCACAGCACTGCTGTGCCCTAAAATGTATTACATCCAAACGAGAAGCGTCATATTCACAAAAGCAATGCTCACCCTCAAAACTTACTTCACGTAGAGATATTCTTGCCTTGAGCTAAACTGTTTATACCCAGCACGTTGAAAAGTGCGAATAGAGGGCTGATTATTGATATCAACGTCAGTGCGGATGCGTCTAGCGTCGTCGTTCTTATGGGTAAGGATTCCTTGCTGTAGCAAATCATTCCCGTAACCTTGTCCCCGATGTTCTGACAATACACCTATAAACGCGATAGTTGCTCCACCATCATTTTCGGCTGGCATAATTAAACCTACTAATGACCCATTTGGGATGTAAGCTAGTTGCCACCAAGCTAATTTGTATTTAAGAGCTTTCATTTTATTGAAGCGTTCCACTGCTTCTTGCTGTAAACCAAGTCTCGATTGGTCTTCTTTAATAGAACGGTCTAAAGTTTGTGATGATGCCAACGCAATCGCATTTACAAATGCATCTTCACCAACTTCATCAAGCGAGCGAAAAATCAGCCGCGTTGATGGTAGTATCTCAGCTTGGGTATCTTGCCACTCAAATCGAATTGTTTCTCTTACTAACGAGAATCCAACACTTTTCAAAAGTTCAATTCGTTTTTCTGAGATTGCAGAATATTCTAATGACATATTCAGTTGATACTCGACAGTATCAAGATGCAACTGTGTCAAGCTTGTTTGTATTAGTTCTGTACCAATTTCAAGATATAGCGGTTCTCAGTTTAATGAGGTACACTCGTTTCGTCCAAGATGTAGGGGCACAGCACAGAATAGCCCTTACGACTGTACCTCACTCGAGAGGGAAACGCTATAGTTGCCACTCCAAGGTACTTCCAAAAAATCGCAGATCAAAGGTTTATCGATTGATGGTAATGACCAATAACTTATGCGTCCGATAAACTTTCCTGCTTCTTTAGCAACAAAGCACCACTCAGGACGGACGTAGCGTGAATTCCACATGTCTCTCAAATATGCGAGAAAATTTTCGTTTAGTTCTTTGCTAGAGCTAAAATTAGCAAAGGCTTCAAGTTCCTCGCAACAAATGGGGCGAATATGCATGATAATGACTCCAGAGAAAGTGTAGCGATAGTTATTTGCTCGTTGATTGTCATCATATGAATCACCTCCAGTGGCAAGTTATATTTTTTAAAACTAACGCAAAAGGGTAGGCATTGCCTACCCCACCTTATAAAATTAGTTGCGATATAGGTAGAATTTTTTTGCGTCGGTTAAGAACCTATACGTCGCGTGCTTGGAAAAAATTATAGATGGCAAGAGCGATCGCTAAAACTAGTGCAATGTGAATTAGATTTCCCGCAATGTTAAGTGCCAGCCCTAACGCCCAGAAAGCAAACAGTAAAACAGCAACGCCCCAAAGTATACCGATCATGATTTTTTGCTTTTACTTAAAGTGGTTTTTTCTAACTCCAGAATTATAAAAGGCTACCTTAATTTAGTTCTATTCATCTAAATAGAGACTTTTCGACTTAAGTCATCTTCCTTTAGGTAGATAAATCATTGAAAACTGCCTTGCAAAAAAATTCTTCAAAAAATAAATTATCCCCTAGTCTAAACACCTTACTTGTCATACTAAATATCTCATCTGTCGCCGCAGGCAGGATAATGTGACGTAATGCGATAAATTGAAATACTATGTAGTCTAACGTACAGGTTAAGCCTTGTAACTTGTAAAGAGTAATACCGACGTTACTTGGTACTTAAATAAGCGAAAATAATTAAACAGTACTATTCAAAGCTCATAGGAGTAAATTTATAATGTCCCGTCTAATTGCGTTTGTGAAACGACTCTCACAGAATATTGCTTTATTGATATTGCTGACCTTGACTGTTAGTTTATGCAACATAGCTGATACTTGGGCATCGTCCGCGAGTAACAATCGTCTTGCTTCTTGTCCAGCTTCCCAAAACTGTGTTGTGAGCCTTAACGGCGATTCCAAACATGCCATTGAACCGATTACCTATCATGTAGACCGCGACAAGGCACGAGAAACTTTACTAAAAGTACTCACAGTTGTTCCACGTACAGAAGTTGTAGAACAGACAGATAATTACATCCATGCTACAAGCAAAAGCCGCATCTTCAAATTTATTGATGATGTAGAATTTTATTTTCCGGATAACGAGTCAGTAATTCATTTGCGTTCGGCAGCTCGCGTCGGAGATTCGGATTTAGGTGTCAATCGCAGACGCTTGGAGCAAATTCGTTTGGCTCTACGCGATTTAAATATTTGATTTTTTGGTTGGGTTGTTGGTTTAATCCACACTTTTGGGATTATTTTTTGCTGACAACGGTGAGGCGGCTAAGTGCAATTAAGTCGCTTGCGGCGATAGGGCGGAAATTGGGAGTATGCAATTACGCCCTCGAAGATGTTAAGAGCGATGCCCTATCTGCTTCCACTTAGTGGTATAGCGGTTGGATTGTGGCGTAAAACTGTCGCTTGCCCTAATAATTAAGCCAAGCTTTAACTGCGCGAATTCAATCCTAAACCTTTGAGTATCTCAATCTGGCTTGCGGTTTGCTTGTCATTACTTAACGCAAAATTAAACTAACAAGCGTGGAAAGCGAGCCAAAGTTTATGTAGTCTACAAGGGGTGTAAAACTATATCCTGTATTATTTTTAGATAATTTCCGAAAAATTTCAACTAATGATAACAAAAAAGAAGAGAAGAAAGTGCCTATTTATTCTACTTGGCATCACTGTTAACTTTTGTTTGCTGATTCTGTATGCTTTTATGATTGAGCCGAATCGTTTCGTCGTCACCCGTCATCAACTAAATCAACAATTCGCTTCTAACAATAATAGTTTCAAGATTGTCCAAGTCAGCGACCTCCATCTCAAACAATTTAACAATCGGGCACAACGTATTGCCGAACAAGTTAATAAACTTAACCCAAATGTTGTAGTATTTACTGGAGATTCTATTGATAAAGTCGAACAGCTTGATGGATTCGATCGCTTTTTGTCGCTCCTTGACGAGCAAACAGCTAAGTATGCAATTATGGGTAATTGGGAATACTGGGCAGGTATTGATTTAAAACGTTTGACAAAAATTTATGCCAATTATAATTGTCGCTTATTAGTTAATGAAAGCATTTTACATAACTACAACGATCGCTCTCTATTAATCACGGGACTGGATGATTTAGTCAGCAAACCTGATTTAATCAAATCACTTCAAGGTATTACCCCTCAACAAAACCATTTATTACTTGCTCACTCACCAGCATATCGAGATTCATTTTCAAGTGCTGAGTTAGCAAAGATAACACAATACAAACCACAATATATGTTGTCAGGACATACTCATGGCGGACAATTATCATTATTTGGCTTTGCTCCTTTACGTCCGAATGGTAGCGGACGTTACGTTAGTGGTTGGTATCGAGATGGTGCGATCGCCCTATACGTATCGCGTGGACTAGGAGTTTCGGTTTTACCAGTGAGAATAGGTGTAGTCCCAGAAATTAGTTATTTTGAGTGGTTTCTAAATAAGGCAAAAGTTAAAAGTTAAAAGGTAAAAGAAAGAAAAAGAAAAATGGTTTGAGAGCAACTAAGCGCATGAAAAGACCGCACTCACCGCGTTCGCTCGAATGACTTGTTGGGTTGCGCCGTTATTTTCACCACGCTTCAAATTTATGCTTCGACTTGCAAAACGATTTTGCCGCGTGTGCGCCCGCTTTGGGAAAGTTGATGTGCTTTTTTCACGTTCGTGAGCGGCAGAACCGTTTCGACGTATGTTTTCAATTTACCTTCTTCAATCAAACGGTTGATTTCGATTAATTGCTGCGCGTTCGGCTTGCAAAAGACAAACGTAGCTTCTACGCCCAATTCGCGTGCTTTTTCTTCGGATGGAGTTTCCGACGACGAGACTAGAAAGCCGCCCTTTTTCAGAGTTTGGAAGGCTCGCTCCAAAGTGTCGCCGCCGACCGTATCGAAAACGACATCCACGTTTTTGACGACTTCCTCAAACGGTTGCGCCGTGTAATCAACGAACTCATCCGCGCCTAAATCACGAACAAACTGTTCGTTTTTGCCTGAAGCCGTGCCGATAACAAACGCGCCTTTCGCTTTGGCAAGCTGAACCGCCATCGAGCCGACGCCGCCCGACGCTCCGGTTATCAAAATTTTTTGCCCGACGCTCAAATTTGCCAAATCAAACATCGACTGCCACGCAGTCAATGCGGCGATCGGAATCGATGCCGTATTTTCAAAATCGAGGCTTTCTGGTTTGGGCGCGATCGCATCCGGTTTGGTGATGGCGTATTCAGCGTAACCACCGGAGAGGCTGGAAAGGGTCATCCCATAAACGGCATCGCCCTGCTTGAAATCTTCAACGCCAACGCCAACCTCTTCAACGATTCCAGCGATGTCGCCGCCAAGAATGAGCGGGAGTTTGAAGCCGAATTGTTCGCCCATTCCATCGCGGATTTTCCAGTCCGCCGGATTGACCGCTGCGGCGTAAACTTTCACCAAAACCTCGCCTTCTTTCGCTTTTGGACGTTCGACATCAGTGTAATTCAAAACGTTCTCATTGCCGTATTCGTTCATTACTATTGCTTTCATTTTTTTTCCTGTGTTTAAGTGGATATTCAAACCAAGTGATTTCTTTACCGACGCATCCGGTTCAACCGATATCAACCCAACTCGCACATATCTAAAAATGCGATCGCTTTGCCGTACTTTATTCGGAAATACCAGAGGTAGGTGTTTCGGTAAGGTTTACTGTTCGTGGCAGTCGTTGCAATGTCGTTAACTGAATGCAACCTCAATGACATTTTCCGCAAAGCTCCTGTAAGCACTGCCCATTTGCTTCGCTCTCGAATCAGGAAAGACATGAAAATCTCCAGTTTTCAGAGCTTCTATTATCCCGTCTGCCACAAGCACGGGTGGCTCTGCAACTTCAGTCATTCCTGCTGCATCGCTCATATCCGTAGCAATTGGCCCAGGGTGAACACTTAGCACAAACGTGCCTTGCTCACTCAGTAATTCTCTTAGTGCCTGGGTAACTGAATAAGCCGCAGCTTTTGAGGCAGAATAGCTGGCAAATTTGGAAAAACTCTTTAGCGAAACAACTGAATTGATCTGAGCAAAGACACCCCCTCCATTGGCTTTGAGAACTGGAGCAAACGCCTGAGCCATGTAGATCAGTCCATATACGTTTATATTTATATGAAATTCAAGGGAGGCGATCGCATCCTCAGCTAGGGGAGTACTGGCTTGCGCGACTCCTGCATTATTGATAACCACTTGCACATCTTTGGCAGTTTGAGCGGCAGCAAGAATGGATTGGGGATTGCCTAAATCAACCTGAATCGGCACTATTCGATCGCCGTATTGTTCAACCAAGGGGGAGATACTGTCCAGCTTACGAACAGCCCCATAGACTTTGGCGGCTCCGTGTTTGATGAAAGACTCAACTATTGCTTTACCGATGCCGCGATTTGCGCCCGTAACCAAGATGGTTTTGTCTTTGATATCGTAGTTCATTTAGATTTCTCCTGATTTAAAATTCGATTATCAATCTTCTTTTAGGGCATGAGTTTATACTAGGCTTAAAAAGCTTTTGTATGAATACACAAACCTGCCAGATGATTGCCTAATCCTCTCAAGTAAGGCGTTAGCAACGAGGAATTTTCTCTATAATGATTATTACGCCAAGTTTGAGTCAGGACAGCATGACGATTAAGACACGGAACCACGATACAGCGATCGCTAAGTGTGAAGAATTAGCGGCATTGGTCGAGCGGTATACTGACGGCAAGGGAAACGGTATCCATGCAACCGCGATCGATTCCTTAGAGTTCATGCGAGAATGTGAGCCAGCCACCGCAATCACAAGAGTCAGCGAACCGCTGCTTGGTATTGTGGTTCAGGGTAAAAAAGAAGTACTGCTGAACGAGGAAACCTATCGGTACTGTGTCGCCCAGTATCTGGTTGTGTCAGTTGATTTACTGATGAGTGGATGTGTGGTAGAAGCGACCCCCTCTAAGCCCTATTTAGGACTTAAGCTGAATTTAGACCCCGTTCAACTCTGTGACATAATTGCTCAAACGAACCCAGGCATCGGTAAAAAAGAATCAGTTAGAGGCTGGTTCATCAGCAATGCCGATCCATCATTGATTGATTGCGCCATTCGGCTAACAAAGCTTTTAGATACACCGCAGGATATTTCATTTCTAGCACCAACGATCGTCCGCGAAATCTACTACCGTCTCTTGATTGGTGAACAAGGGGAGGCAGTTCGTCAGATTGCCACAAGTGGTAGTAATATGCAACGCCTTGCTCTTGTGATTAAACGGCTCAAAGCAGATTTTACCAAGCCGCTACGAGTTGAAGAGTTGGCTTTTGAAGCGAATATGTCTGTTTCCTCGTTCCACCGCCACTTCAAGGCAGTCACCTCAATGAGTCCACTACAATACCAAAAACAATTGAAACTCTTGAGCGCGCGTCAGATAATGCTTGCCGAGAATGCTGATGCAACCCAGGCTGCTTATCAAGTTGGCTATGAAAGCACTTCGCAATTCAGCCGCGAATATGCTCGGATGTTTGGCGCACCGCCCATCAGGGATATTGAACGGTTACGGGTAGCAGTACCTGCCGCCTTATTCTCCCGGCCTTAACAACATTGAGAAAAGAAGAGTCTTGGCTAAAAAGTCGAATCCGCAAAGAACTTTCTTCAGTTTGATTGTTTACGAGATGCCATTGAACACGTCTTATACTATTTCACTTTATTGTTGATACAAATATATCGGGTAGGGGCACGGCACTGCCGTGCCCTTACGACTATTCATGTGTATCATGATTTTTGTGAATTGGTATTACATTTTGCGTCCTAACTGCCTTGGCGGTTGCTATAAATAATAAACATAAATATAAATATAAAAGAGACGCGAAATTTGAGCCAGCGCGTTGCGGGGGTTCCCCCCGTTGTAGCGTCTGGTGTCGCGTCTCTACATTCACATCTACAACTATCGATTACAGCTTTGTACCGCACTCAGGACAGAAGTTGTTGTTAGACATATTCTTTGCACCGCAATTGCTGCAAAAAACAGCTTCATCAACTACTTTCGGCAACTGCTTCGGCAAACCAATCATTTGCGCGTTATTCTTACCAGGAGCAACCATCGGGTAACAATTCTCATCCTTGGTAATGCGAATATCCATCACAACCGGACCATCGTGAGCGAGCATCTGCGCGATCGCACTTTCCAATTCCTCGCGCTTGCTCACCACCATACCCTTAATCCCATACGCCTGACAGAGCAATACTATATCCGGCATTCCCACTTCCATATTCGAGCTAGAATACCGTTCACCGTAGAATGCTTGCTGCCACTGCCGCACCATCCCTTGCCAGCCGTTATTCAATATCATGGTCTTGACATTCAAGCCATACTGTGATATGGTTCCAAGCTCTTGCAAGCACATTTGGAAGCTGGCATCGCCGCTGATACAAATTACATCTTCGTCGGGGAATGCGGCTTTTGCACCTATTGCCGCAGGTAGCCCAAAACCCATTGTTCCCAAACCAGCGCTGGAAATCCAACGACGGGGACCATTTTTGAGGAATTGCGCTGCCCACATTTGATGCTGTCCGACATCGGTCGTGTAGAAAGCATTGGGGGCT
This sequence comes from uncultured Calothrix sp., assembly GCA_964242965.1. Taxonomy (GTDB): domain Bacteria; phylum Cyanobacteriota; class Cyanobacteriia; order Cyanobacteriales; family Nostocaceae; genus JANNFJ01. The sequence goes on from CAXTCQ010000134.1 coordinate 19,025, forward strand.
TGACGGCTAACTTCCACAATTGCTTCTTGGGGAGAAATACTGTCAGCGTGGTGGGATACCTGGAGGGGGTATTCTTCCTTCCAACGACTAATCAAATTCAACCATTCTTGGGTTTGGTTGGAGTTATTCTTCACACCTGTTTCTTCGCTGCGTCGCAACAAGTCTTTTAAAACTCGGCGAACATCGCCAACAATCGGCACTTCGGGAACGCGATTTTTTCCAACTTCCGCTGGGTCGATATCGATGTGAATAACTTTCGCACGCGAGGCAAACTCATCCAACTTACCCGTTACCCGGTCATCGAAACGGGCACCAACGCAAATCAATAAATCGCAGTCGGTGACAGCAAAATTGGCGTAAGCTGTACCGTGCATACCCAACATTCCCAACGCCAGAGGGTGATGCTCGTCAAAAGCACCGATACCCATCAAAGTTGTAGTCACGGGAATATTGAATAACTCGGCGAGTTGCTGAATTTCTGCGTGGGCATTCGATGCGATCGCACCTCCACCAACATACAACAAAGGGCGGCGGCTCTCGCTAATTAACTGCACTGCTGCATTAATTTGGCGGGGATTTCCCTTCACAGTCGGGCGATACCCAGGTAATTTTACTGAACCGGGTACGACAGGTATGTAATCAAATTCTTCGAGTGCGACATCTTTGGGCACATCGATTAATACTGGTCCCGGTCTGCCAGTACTGGCAATATAGAACGCTTCTGCCACAATCCGCGCAATATCAGCAGTATCGCGGATGATGTAGGAATGCTTGACTATTGGTAGCGTAATGCCATAAATATCGGTTTCTTGGAATGCATCGGAACCAATTACTGCTCGTGACACTTGCCCGGTAACAATTACCATCGGGATTGAGTCCATGTAAGCGGTGGCAATACCTGTTACTAGGTTAGTTGCCCCAGGTCCCGAAGTACCAAAGCACACTCCGACTTTACCAGTTGCACGGGCGTAGCCATCGGCTGCATGTGCCGCACCTTGCTCGTGCCTAACCAGAATGTGCTTAATCGGACTGCCAGCACTTTCTACTTTGTATAAATCATCGTAAATCGGTAAAATTGCTCCACCGGGATAACCAAAAATGAAATCTACACCGTGACGTTGGAGGCTATCGAGTAGCGCAAAGCCACCCGATGCCCGCTGCGGCGTAGCGGGAGTTATCGAAACAATTTTGGACTGGAATTGGTCTTGAGATTGTGGGGGAATAATTGGGGAACGCGAACGCACAGACAAACCTCAGGCGATAGCTAAATTATGCTCAAATTCTGTATATTAAAATTCATTTTAGTGTAAAACATTAATTGAAAACGAATATTTATTACATTCTTTTTATATTGGTTACTTGTCATTGGTTATTTGTTATTGGTAGGTATAGCAACCGACAACTAACAACTGACAACTGACAAAACTAAATTACATCTTGTAACACCCGACTAGTATTGCGCCAAGCCCATACACCAACAAAAGCAACTGTGATACTCATCCCAATCAAAACAGGTGTTAACCCATAGGCATTGACAAGTCGGGTAGTAATTAACAATGGAGCCGAAAGAGCGATATTAATAGCATGATTTTGGAAGCCGAAAACCTTACCATGCATCGCTGGAGGTGTTTGTTGCTGAATCAAAGTTTGCATCGGCACGTTTATAAACGCTGCACCTAGCCCCAACAGGACGCATAACCCCAAAGCTAAAGGCAGGTTTTGAGCGAAAGTCAACATTCCCAACACAAAAGCCATAGACAAAAACCCAATCAAAGGTAAGGGTTTATGATGCAACTTCTCACCAAAGCTACCCATAGCCACAGCACCTAATACCATCCCCACACCAGCTGATGCGACAAAAAAGGTGTATTTTGTCTCTTCTAAGCCCAATTTCACAGCCAATCTGATTGCCAACTCGATTAATGCGGCAAAAACGCAATATAAAGTTACTATTTGTAACATTGCATTCCATACCAAGCGATTTTTTTTCAGATAGCGCAACCCCTGTACAAAGTCCTTGAGAGGATTAATTGCAGTTTTCTCATCATCAAGGGGTTTACGTTCTTTAAAATTAATTGGCATCATAATTAGGGCAGATATTAAATACAGCCCACCAACCACCAATTCTTGTCCAAATCCCTCGCTAAAGCTTCTTGCCCAACGCAACATAGAGTCTCCAACCGCATTACCAATAATTAATGCTCCCATCATAGTGCTGCTAAACAGGGCATTCGCTGCCATCAAACATTCGCGTCGTACCAATAACGGAATAGTAGCTTGTTCGGCTGGTGCAAAAAATTGCGTCACTGTGGAGATGACAAAAGTAACTATCAGCAGCACAACAAACTCTCGCGGCAAAAAGGGAATCAATAGCGTCATCACACCGCGTATTACATCCGAACCAACCATAATTAGCTTTTTGGGAACGCGATCGACAATGACACCTCCCGCAGAACCAAATAAAATCGCTGGGATGGTAAACGCCATATATAAGTAAAAGCGTCCCGTATCATCCACCACATTGGCAGGTAAATATTTGGTCAATAAAGCGATTAGTAAAACCAATAAAACTTTATCTGCCAGCTGGGACAACAGTTGTCCTATCCACAGCAGCATAAAACCACGATTTTTTAGTATAGCAGCAAAGCCATTATTCACAGCAGCAGGTTCAGTTGGAAACATAAATTAGGGAGGTGTGGAGGTGAGGAGGTAGGGAGGTAGGGAGGTAGGGA
>CAXTCQ010000135.1:0-21621 GCA_964242965.1 uncultured Calothrix sp.
TATTTTTAACTCTTAACTCTTAACTCCTAACTCAATACTCCCCCACTCCCTATTTATCAAATAAACTGTTAATTTTTAAGTTGTTGGAGTTTATTTATAACAAATACAACTAACAACTTTTTTTAAAATGCTTGCTATTTTAACGACTATTCGAGAAGCGATCGCAAACTGGTGGTTGCAGTTTACTCTCCAAACGAAGCTCTTGGCTGCCGCCACGTTGGTGGTATCTTTGGTGATGAGCGGGTTGACATTTTGGGCTGTCAATACTATCCAAATGGACGCACGCCTTAACGATACCCGTTTTGGACGCGATTTGGGACTGTTGCTAGCTGGCAACGTTGCACCATTGATTGCCGAAAACAAACTGACTGAGGTTGCCCAATTTTCCCAGCGGTTCTACAGCAGCACCTCTAGCGTCCGCTATATGCTCTACGCTGATGAAACTGGAAATATTTTCTTTGGTATCCCCTTTTGGGAACCAGAGGTAGAAAATTCTCTCACCATTGAACGACGAATCCAATTACCCAATGACTATGCTGCCGACGTTGAGAAACCAATGGTACGACAACATCAGTCACCGGATGGAGAAGTGACCGATGTTTTTGTTCCTTTAAAAGTTGACGGCAAGTATTTGGGTGTTCTGGCAATTGGCATTAACCCCAATCAAACAGCAGTTATTTCCAGCAACTTTACCCGCGATGTCACTATTGCTGTATTTATCACGATTTGGGTAATGGTAATTTTGGCAGGAGTCGTTAATGCTTTAACTATTACTAAACCCATTAAAGAATTACTTGTTGGTGTTAAAGAAATTGCCACTGGAAACTTCAAACAGCGTATTGATTTACCGTTAGGTGGCGAACTTGGGGAGCTAATTTTTAGCTTTAATTTTATGGCAGAGCGTTTAGAACGATATGAAGAACAAAATATCGAAGAACTAACCGCTGAAAAAGCCAAACTTGAAACCCTTGTTTCCACAATTGCTGATGGTGCTGTCTTAATTGACAATAACATGCAGGTGATTCTCGTTAATCCAACCGCAAGGCGAATTTTTGGTTGGGAAAACATCGATGTTGTGGGTAGTAATTTGTTGCACAACTTACCCTCAGCGGTACAAATGGAAATCAGCAGTCCGCTGTATGAAATGGCAAATGGCGAACGCGAAAGTGCCGAATTCCGTATTCTCCTTAGTAAACCAATTAAGCGTACTATTCGTATTCTTTTAACTACTGTTCTGAACTTGCAACGCGAGAGTATAAAAGGTATTGCAATTACCGTTCAAGATATTACCCGTGAGGTTGAACTCAACGAAGCAAAAGGGCAATTCATCAGTAATATTTCCCATGAGTTACGAACTCCACTGTTTAATATCAAAGGTTATATTGAAACTCTGCACGATTATGGAGAAGATTTAGAAGTTGAACAGCGTAAAGAGTTCTTAACGACTGTTAATTATGAAACCGACCGTTTGACTCGTTTAGTTAATGATGTATTAGATTTATCAAAGCTAGAATCCGGTCGTACTTACAATTTAGATGGGGTAGATTTATCGCAAGCAATTGAACAAACTTTGCGTACTTATCAACTTAACGCTAAAGATAAAGGTATCGAATTAATTCAAGAACTTGAACCGAATTTGCCGTTGGTTGTGGGTAATTACGATTTGCTGCTACAAGTTTTTGGTAATTTAGTTGGTAACGCAATGAAATTTACTAAAGCTGGTGGAAAAGTCGCTTTTCGCGCTTATCAAATTAGGGCAAAACCCAATTCTCCTAATCAATTACCCCAAGTGCGGATGGAAATTTCCGATACTGGTATTGGTATTGCGACAGAAGACCAAGAAGCAATTTTTGACCGTTTCTTTCGCGTCGAAAATCGCGTTCACACTCTTGAAGGTACGGGTTTGGGATTATCGATAGTCCGAAATATTATTGACAAGCACCGTAGTAAAGTAAATTTAGTCAGTGAAGTTGGTGTTGGTACTACTTTTTGGTTTGATTTACCTATTGTCGAAGAACTAATACCACAAGCAAAAGGTTAGTTCCTAATACAACCTCACATTATTCAACGCGCTTACCTCGCTATAACAGGGTAAGCGCACTTTCATCTGGCTCTCCCACACTCAAAAAGTTATTATTTAAATAAGAGACGCTAACTTCGGTCATTATTATGATAACAACTACCAGACGCTTTACTCTTGATGAGTATCATCGTTTAATTGAGATTGGTTTCTTTCATAAAGACGAGCGGATTGAGTTAATTCGTGGAGAATTAGTACAGATAGTAGCGAAAGGTACAGCGCATACAACCTGTTGTAGAATTTACTTGAAGAATTACCAAAGCTAGTGGCAAATAAAGCAAAATTACGATGCCAAGACCCGATAACTTTACCATCGGGTAGCGAACCAGAGCCAGATTTTGCAATAGTTAAGACTACGGATGATAATTATTTATCCGGTCATCCTCAACCAAGAGATATTTTGCTTGTTATAGAAATAGCAGATTCTTCAATTGATTATGACCAAGATGTGAAAATACCGCTTTATGCTGAAGCTGGAATTAGCGATTATTGGATTTTTAATTTGCCCGACCGTTATTTAGAAACCTACAGCGAACCATATCAAACACAATCAGGAACTTTTGGTTATAGTATTAAGCGAATTTTATTACCAAATCAGTTAGTAAGTTTACCAAATTTAATAGATTCAATTCTAGATTTATCTAAAGTTTTCCCTCAATACTTATTCAAAAATAAAATAAATAATGGTTAGGAGTTATCAGTTACTCCTTTTGCTTTGCACTCCCAATACGGTTTGGATCGGCAAAAAATGGAAGAATATTGTCGGGTTGTAAGTCTTATTTTTATGCCTTTTCCCCTTTCTCCTTTAACCGAAACGTATTGTTTGCACTCCTATCCAGAAGTTGATATTGTAATTAATACACAAACTAAAAATAAAGCTGCAAACAGTACTAAAGTTTGATTGTGTCGAATCCAGTTCTGTAGACTGTTATTTAGATCGGATTTTTGATGTTGCTGGTACTTTTGGGCTTGAGACTCTTCAAAATTTTGGTAAAGCGTACAGTCTTTAGCGTAGGGACGTTTCGGATAAGTGCAGCTATCGTCGATATGGTAGGTGCAAGTGTTGCATAAGTATTCATCACCTTTGGCACGGTGTAATGTCATACCCGGATGTCCAAAAGCTTTTAGCTGAGTACTGCAATAGGGACAATTTATTGCCTGCGAATCGACTTTTTGCTGACAACGAGGGCAAGATATTTTAGTCAAAGTTCTAATAAAAATGATTTATAGATGTTTTTTTGATTGTAAGCGATTGAATTGCTGAAGCGCCAAGGTTAAAATAGTTCAAATGCTTCGGAGTAAAATTGCCACTTTCTATTGGGGCTGATTTACGTAATATCCCTGTTATAAATGTATAATATTTATGTATATCTTAGCAGTATATAAATTAAATCAAATACAATCGTATCTATGGATAATTCAATTGTTTTAGTTTGCGCTGCGGATGATAACTACTCGATGCCGCTAGCTGCAACTACTCGGTCGGTTGTTGCCCATATGAAAAATCCGCAAAAGTTGTCGTTATATATTATCGATGGTGGGATTAGCCGCATTAACAAAGAGCGAATTATTCAAAATCTTAAATCCGAACAAGTTAAAATTACCTGGCTTAAAGGCAAGCGGTCGCAGTTCAAAAACATGCAAATTTCGTCTACAGTGACAATTGCTGCATACTATCGTCTGCTGATTCCGGCATTTTTACCCAAGGAAATCGAAAAAGCAATTTATATCGATAGCGATGTCATTGTCCGCAGTGACGTAGAAACGTTGTGGAATCAGGAAATCGGAGATAACTATTTATTAGCAGTGCAAGATATGGGCGCACCGTTAGTTTCTTCACCGCGTGGTTTGATGAATTACCAAGAATTAGGTATTTCTGCTGATTGTAAATACATGAATTCGGGCGTGCTTGTATTTAACTTGAAAAAATGGCGACAAGATAACACAAGCCTTGCTGTAATTAATTATTTAAACGATTATAAACAGTACGTGCGTTGGTTCGACCAAGACGGATTAAATGCTGTTCTAGCTGGAAAATGGGGCGAACTCGATCCGCGCTGGAACCAAATGCCATACTTATTCCGCTTTGGTTCGTGGCAAGAAAGCCCATTCGGCGAAGAAGAATACAATAATTTGTTGAATCATCCATATATTATTCATTACGCAAGCCGCGAAAAACCCTGGAACGACAATTGCATTCATCCACAAAAAGAATTGTTTTATGAATATTTAGAAAGTTCAATTTGGTCAAATTGGAAGGAAGAAAAAGCTGCTAAAAAACAAAAGCAACAAAAAATGGCTGTTTTCCAAAACATGTATTATTCGTTTAAACAGCAAGTTAAGTCACTGATTCAAAACCGGGGAGTAGGGAGTAGGGAGTAGGGGAGGTAGGGAGAAGGGGAGAAGGGGAGACAAGAGATACAAAAAAGCAATATTTCTTCCCTCACGCTACCTACCCACCTCCCCACCTCCCTAATTTCAAAACTGGTCTTTCATTCCCCGCAACCGTGCAAATGTTTGCACTGGTTCGCGGGTTTTTGTTGCTAATTGTAATGCAGGCAAGTCCCAGCGCAAAAAGGGATTTGTTAGTTTTTCTGTGCCTAATAATGAAGGTACTGTGGCTCGATCTTGATTGCGTAAATCTTGCACTTCTATATAGCGACGTTGCAAGTCTTGATTTTCAACATCGACACTTAGGGCGAATTGTAAATTTTTAAGCGTATATTCATGGGCACACCAAACGCGGGTATTGTCGGGTAGTGACCGTAGCTTGCTGAGGGAATCTACCATTTGTGCGGGAGTGCCTTCAAATAGCCTTCCGCAACCACCTGCAAATAGAGTATCGCCGCAGAATAATTCGCCTGATTCCTCTGGTGTGGTAGGTGGAAAATAATAGGCGATGTGGGCACGAGTGTGTCCGGGAACGAAGAAAACGGACGCAATGCTTGAGCCGAACTTCACGCGCTCATCACCTTCTTGCAAGAATACTGTTTGTCCGGGTATGCGTCCTCTATCTTCTGCACCTCCGTAAACTATCAAGTTTGGATATTCTTGGATTAAGTCACGGTTCCCACCCACATGGTCGTGATGGTGGTGCGTGTTGAATATGGCAACTAACTCGGCGTTAAGTTCGTGAAGTTTTGCTAAAACTGGGGCGGAAGTTGCTGGATCGACAACGGCAGCAATATTATGCGTGCTATCGTACAGCAAAAAAATATAATTATCAGACAGTACTGGTAGGCGGATTACTTGCATTTTTCTCTCTCCTTTACAAAAATTATTATATATCTTTGTACTGATGTCTCGGTTTGTAACGCAATGTATACCAAAATACCTGCACGATAAAAGTTGTTCTTGAAGATGTAAGTGTCTATATATCAAATTAAACAATAGTTAATATAATTGCGACCGATATACAAGTATTTGCATTTGTAAACCGTATTTACACGTACAATGTACTACCAACTCCTAAATAATTGCTCTATATATCAGTAAAAATTCTCTGGGTAAAGTGTAAATATAAAGTTAAATTGTTTTTATAAGTTGATAATGTTAAAGATACATGAATCGAACAGTATCGAAACATATCAATTTTTGCTTGTCGTATCTAGTTGAATAATTCTCTTTTTGAGGCTGGGTTTACAAGTAAAACAAGGAAAACGTTTTTATTTTCTTTCAGATTTACAAGGAGAAATATGCTTCACAGATTTACAGCGTGCAAAACAATTAACAAACAATCGGAAGCAGCAGTTAAGAAGCTGGTTGACCGAATTATTTTTAGTAGAAGATTAAGTCGTCAAGACCATAATTTGCTAACAGCTAAGGTTCTTGCTGATGGTGAGATGAGTGAAAACGATCGCTACCAAATTAATCGCATTTTTGATTACATCCAAACAGGTCAATTAAAGTTGATTGATTGGTAACATTTTAGTTTAGTATTGACACGCCATCTCAAACACCCAAGAGCTAGTAATACCCAGAAGTAGGTTACACAGCTTTTGAGAATAAACACTAATATTGTCAGACAGTTTAACTAACTTAAAAGTTGTTTTTGAAGCTTTGTTAGTAATATTTGTGTGCCAATAGTAGCTTCGGAATGCAAGTTTGGTCAGCTAAGTAGGTCAATCTAATTAAACATATCGCAATGTTATTCTAGCAAGCAAGTTTATACTGACTTATAGAGACGTGGTAGTAACAGTTTTGTTCTATCAATTTTTAACTGCTTAAGCTTAGAATCAACAAAGGGCTAGTTGATAATAGATTCTTTCGTAATTACTCATCGTCTTAAGCACTAAAGTGCTTAATACTTTGTGTTTTTAGACCGACCTATTTAGCTATATAACTTGCATCTATTTCACTGTCAGCAATAAACTTCTTCAAAAAGCGTTTAACACGAGCGTGTCTTTGATTTTCATCACCTTGCTTTCAAAAGCTTCCATAGCAGCATTCTCATTATTATGTTCACGCCCTTATCCGGATTTGCGATTCAACTAATTTCTGAAGAATGATTTTGCTACCTGTCTATAGTATATATTATTTATTATTCGGAGTAAATAAATATCTAACTCTAGATAGATATTTCAGCTAAATGAACAATCAATCAGCAATAAATACTGACAATCTGTAATGTCACTGTATTTGATTAAAATATTTGCATTAATATTTATTTATCGGTGTATTCTCGGTAGGGATTCGAGACAGGCTAGGTTAGATTTTTGATGTATTTCTTTTAAAGGTGCAGCTATAGTAATCTTAGTCTTAAAGCGAGCATGTTGATTCGATCGCAATCAACCGCTTGGCTTGTAAGGCTAGCATGTTTAACATTTGCTTAATATTAATGATTCAGGATTGGTTTAAGAATGTCTCCCAAAGTTTCAATTATTCTACCTTGTTATAACCGCGCTAGTTATCTAGAGAAATGCGTTCAAAGTGTCTTGTCACAAACTTTTACAGACCTTGAATGCATTTTAGTTGATGATGGCTCGAAAGATAATACTCGTGAAATTGCGGAACAGTTAATGAGTCTCGATTCACGAGTTAAGTATTTTTACAAAGAAAATGGTGGTTTATCTTCGGCTCGGAATTTTGGGATTGAGAAAGCACGAGGTGAGTGGATTCAATGTTTAGACCCCGATGATTGGATTCATGAAGATAAAACGCGGTTTCAACTCAGCTATAAAGAAGGCTTAGAATCAGAAAATATTATTTTTTACTGCGATTACGAGCGCGTTTTTCTCGACTCCGAGCAAAACATTGTCAAACGCGAATCAAATATTATTGGTTCGCAAACTAGCGAACAGTTAATACAACGGTTATTACTTCCTGATTTTCTTGCCAATTCACCATTTCCGCTGTTACAGCAGTGCATGTTAATCAAAAAAGAAATTCTGCTTCATCAAGTATTTACCGATAAGCTGAAAGCTTTACAGGATAGAGATTTTGCACTGGAATTGCTCGCATCGGGTGTCAAATTTGTATATACACCAATTGTCGGTGCATTTTATTCCAAGCACGAAACGAATATGAGCGGTAATTGGGAGTATATGAAGAATGACTATGCGTTATTCTACGAGATTGAGAGTAATAAGAATAGCGAATTTCGTAAATACTCTCAACCTGCAATTAAATATTGGCTCGAACAAACATTAGTTGAGAAAGATAAAAAGAATTTCTTCAAATTGGCTAAAGTAGCAAATTACCCGGTTTTCCTGTTCGATGGACAGTTAAAAGTAAATAATCCAGTCTTTTTAAAACTGGCATATTGGCTGCGGTTGATTGTGCCAGAATTTATGCTTTATAAGCAATCGCGCGGACCGCGATCGCAAAAAGTATTCGACCTATTTTCTCGGCTATTTCCCTTTGGCAAACTCAATCAAAATAACTCATTGGATGTACAACCATGAAAGAGATACCACCAATTTATTTCTACATGCATCCATCTGAAATGCCAGCGTCCGGTGTTCCAGATGATGCAGATATTACATGGTCAGGGTTCATGGACTGTATGCGTCAACCCGGTGTTGGTTCGAAGTTTGTTATTGGCTCTTACAGTTGGATATTGCAAACATTTTTGTATCTAAGACAAGCAGGTTTTTCTTGCAAAATAACAACAAATATCCCAGATGAGGGAATTATAATTGGGCAACGTGCAGCTCTACCATTTAACTTAAAGCCTAAGCAAAATCAATTGATTATCTGCATCAAAGCAGATTGCGAAATTCATCATTACGCTCACCTCCATATAGTTCAAAATCCTCAAGAGGCGAAAGAGCTTAAAGATGCTTTCTTCATCCCACTTTGGCCTCAACCAGGTTTAATTAAGCGCGACCAAAATAGGGGAAATAAATTTGAAAACATATCTTTTTATGGTGTTAGTGCTAGCCTCGCACCTGAACTACTAAATCCTGCTTGGGCAGCACAACTTGAGTCAATGGGTTTAAATTGGCAGATAGTTGGTGAAGGACGTTGGCATGATTACAGCGACACAGACGCAGTTATTGCCGTGCGTAGTTTCGTAGAAAAACAGGGATATAACCATAAACCAGCAACTAAGCTTTATAATGCTTGGCTTGCAGATACACCAGCTATTTTAGGTATTGACTCAGCATTTCGTGCCGAACGTCAAAACGAACTTGACTACATCGAAGTAACATCAATCGATGAAGCGATCGCTGCATTACAACGATTGCGAGATAACAGCCAACTATATCAAGCAATGGTGAAACATGGTCAAGCACGGGCTGAAAAGTTTAGAACAAAAAGTTTGACACAAAAGTGGGAGCAATTTATTAACGATGTGGCAATTCCAGCCTATTACCGTTGGTGTGAATTATCGAGTTGGCAACAAAAACTATGGTTAGCCAAACAGCAGATGATAGTCAAAGAAAATAATTTGAGACCGAATCTATACTATCCTTACGAATTAGAGCCAGTAAATAATGACCATATTGGTATTCAAGATTCGGTTCTGATTTCAACGCTGGATGTTTATCGTAAAATGAAGAAATTAGTAACTAGATAATACATTGATAAAGCTAATTAAAATAGCTTACAAAATCAAAAGTTATGAATGATACTCCACCAATTTATTTTTATATTCCCAAAGTTGACTTCCCCGATTGGGAAATACCTGATGATGCCGATCGAGGCTGGAAAATTTTTGAAAGTAAGCCAAACAATGCTGTTTATAATTGGTCGTTACAAACTTATATTCGGCTCAAATCAATAGGCTTTTCCTGCCAATTAGTTGATATTCTTCCAGAAGTTGGCATTATTTTTGCACATCGTTATTCGTTACCATTCGACTTGCGACCAAAGCCAAATCAATTAATAGTTTGCATGAAAGCAGACCATGACTTTCACTCCTATGCACAACTGCATCTAGTACAAAATCAACAGGAAGCTAATGCAGATGGAGGAAATCACTTCATGCCGCACTGGCGACAACCTGGTTTAATCCCGCGTGCGTCGGTACGGGAAGATAAGTTTGAAAACATTGGCTACTATGGAATTGAAAAAAATCTCACACCTGAATTTAAAGACCCTAAATGGTCGGAACAATTAGAAGCATTAGGTTTGCGTTGGCACATTTTCGGTGAAGATATTTGGAATGACTACAGTCAAATGGATGCAATTATTGCGGTTCGTAGTTTTCAATTTCAGGAAAGTTATAAATATAAACCCGCATCAAAATTATATAATGCATGGCACGCAAGAGTTCCGGCAATTCTCGGGTGTGATTCGGCTTTTCGTAACGAACGTCGCAGCGAACTTGATTACTTAGAAGTTGCTTCGGTTGAAGATACAATTGAAGCATTGAAGAAGTTGCGCCATAATAAAGCGTTACGCGAAGCAATGGTAAAAAATGGTATAGAACGTGCGGAGGTCTTTACTTCTGAGACTTTAGTTATACAGTGGCGTAATTTTATTACAGATGTGGCTATTCCGGCTTACCATCGTTGGTGCAATTCGGGTTTGCAACAGAAATTATATTTGGCAAAGCAGTACTTGAAGGTTAAAGAAAATAACCTCAAACCAAATCCGGTTTATCCTCACGACCAAGAAATTGTAAATAACGGCCGTATGGGGGTTCAAGTTTCGGCAATCGTTTCGACGATGGAGATGTATCGCAAAGCCAAAAAGTTGGTAAGTAGAATATAATTGCCATTTGTCTGTTGTTATTTGTCCGTTGTCATTAATAAGAGAAGAGTTTCGAGTCTGTTTGATTATTTTTGAGCTTTCGTGAGGGTCAGAATCCGGTAACTTTTACAAAACCTGGATTCTGAGACATCAGAATGTAATCTCGTATACAGAACAATCCATTTTTAATGGACTTATGCTATTGGACAGGGGTTATAAGTCCCTGTCGAGCATTAAAGGAAGTCAAATAATCCTACGTACATTAAATGAAAGTTTCATTAGTAGTTAGCGACCTCTCTGGAGGTGGAACTGTAAGAGCGTATTTGTTGGCTCAGGTATTAAGACAACTCGGTTATCAAGTCGAAGTTATCGGGTTTAATTTTGGTAAGGATTTATATGCGATCGCTCCCGATGGAATCCCGGTAGTTTCTTTCCCTGGTAGCAATTATCCTCGTTTTTTTGGGTCGATTGGGCAACTTTTAAAAAAGCTCGATGGTGACATTATTTACGCGGTTAAACCCAAACCTAGTAGCTTTGGGGTGGCACTATTGAAAAAGCTTAATTCTCGTCGTCCCGTGTTGCTTGATATGGATGATTGGGAAATGAGTTGGCATGGTGGATTTGATTGGAAATATCAACCGAGAATTAAGCAATTTGCCCGCGATATTCTTAAGCCAAATGGTGCATTAAGGTTTCCCGACCATCCAGTTTATGTTAATTGGATGGAAACTATGGTCAAACATGCGGACATCGTAACTCTTGACACGCAGTTCCTTCAAGACCGTTTTGGTGGGGTATACGTACCGAATGGTAAAGATACAGCGATGTTTAACCCTGATAAATATGATGCCGATAGGAGTCGGCAAAAATACGGTCTTTCCAATTATCGTATCTTGATGTTTCCTGGCGCTCCTCGTCCGCACAAAGGTGTAGAAGATGTATTGATGGCGCTGGATAAGCTCAACCACGAAGATTTACGGTTGGTGATTGTTGGTGGTAGTCCTTATGATGATTATGATGACCGCTTGATTGAAAAGTGGGGACGCTGGATTATTAAGTTACCAAAGTCACCAGTAGAAGCGATGCCTGAGATTGTGGCAGCAGCGCATATTGTGGTTGTACCGCAGCGCGATACTGTGGTAGCAAGAGCGCAGTTTCCGCTCAAGCTTACCGATGGTATGGCAATGGCTAAACCCGTGATTTCGACTCGTGTTGGTGATATTCCGGAAATTTTAGCGGATACTGGTTATTTAGTTGACCCCAACTCGCCGTCACAGGTAGCTATGCAAATTGAAGCTATATTTGATAACTTTGATTTGGCTTGCTCGCGCGGTCGCAAAGCGCGAGAACGTTGTATTGAAAAATACAGCACATTGACGATGGCATCGACGTTAGGGAATGCGTTAGCAAAGCTGACTGTTCGTGGTCAAGGTCGGGTCGGTATGATACCAACTACAGAAACTGTGGCAAAATAAGATTATTTTGGGGTGTATTTTTAGATAAATTTTATCTCACCCAGAGGAGGGAGTTGGAGTACTGATAAGTTACTAAAAAGTCCTCTATGACTAATCCCACTAATTATTAAAGAGCAAAATGTCTACAACTAGTCTTTTATTTCAATTTGCTAAACCTTACCCAGGTCGGATTTTTGTAACATTTTTACTCTCGCTATCTGGGGCTTTATTTAATGGTGTTGGTACGACACTGATTATACCTGTAATTCTTGCTATTGTTGGACAAAATTTAAATTCTCAGCAAGCTCCAGCAATTCTGAAATTGATAATAGCTCCTTTTGACCGAGTACCAGAGAATTATCGCATTGGGGTAATGGCAGCGGCAGTAATATTGACAATTTTAATTAAAAATCTTGCCAACTATGCCAGTACGTTAGCATCGAGTTCGCTGTCACGACTGATTACTACGGATATGCGTGAAGCAGCGTTAAAAATTTTATTAGAAGTTGATTTAGATTACTACGCTAAAACTAGAGTTGGCGATTTAATTAATAGCTTGGGTGCAGAAGTTGCACGGGCTGCCAGTACGATTAATATTGCAATTCGGGTCTTTACTGTCGTAATTACAATTTTTGTTTTTGTTGTGTTGTTGCTGGCAATGTCCTGGCAATTGACAATCGCAGCAACAATATTGTTATCGCTAGTGACGTTAGTCAATCAATATGCGATCGCTCGCTCAAAAGACTACGGTAAAATGCTTTCGGATATGTCGAAGGCTTACTCGATTACCGTGTTGGAAGTGATGAACGGGATGCGCTTGGTACGCTCAACGGCGAATGAAGATAGAGAATACAAGAAAATCGTTAAATTAATCCGCGATCGCGAAAGTGCTGATTTTAAATCGCAGGCGAATTCAGAAGCGATTGTACCCGTTAGTGAGGTAATGGGTGTCGCGGCTTTGGTGATGATTGTACTGTTGAGTAAGCAATTGTTTGCCAATCAAATTGCCTCACTTTCGGAGGTAATATTAATATATTTATTTACACTTTTACGAGTTTTACCTTATATTTCGCAGTTAAATACAATTCGCAGTAGCTTTGCAAATGCATCAGCAAGTGTGGGTATTGCCTCGGAGTTTTTACGCCGAGACAATAAGCCGTTTATGAGTCGTGGCGAAAAGATTTATCAAAGTCTCCAAAAAGGTATCCATTTTAATAATATTTCCTTCGCTTATCCCAGTTACGAAAAGTTAGTACTCAAAGAAGTTGATTTATTTTTACCAAAGGGTACTACTTTAGCTTTAGTTGGTAGTTCAGGTGCCGGGAAATCAACAATGGCAGATTTATTACCGCGTTTCTACGAGCCGATTTCGGGTAGCATTTTGCTCGATGGCGTGGATTTACGCGATTTTAACCTACAGTCGGTGCGTCGTTCGATGGGTATCGTTAGCCAAGATACATTTTTGTTTAACGACTCGGTACGGTATAATATCGCTTACGGCAAACCCGATGCCAGCGAAGAAGAAGTGATTGCGGCAGCTAAACGGGCGAATGCTTACGAATTTATTATTAAATTGCCGCAAGAATTCGATACATTGATTGGTGACAGAGGTGTGATGTTGTCGGGAGGACAGCGGCAAAGATTGGCTATAGCTAGGGCTTTGTTACAAAACCCGGAAATTTTGATTCTCGACGAAGCAACTTCTGCCCTCGATACTGTTTCCGAACGTTTGGTACAACAAGCTATCGATGACTTAAGTCAAGACCGGACAACCTTAGTAATTGCCCACCGCTTATCTACAGTCCAAAAAGCCCACCAAATTGCCGTTTTAGACCAGGGAAGGGTTGTGGAAGTTGGAACCCATCAAGAATTATTACGCCAAAATGGTTATTATACGCGCCTCTACTCAATGCAATTTAGCGGTGAGTCGGAACAGATGGTCGAAGCAAACGCCATTCCTAATCAAACCGGACAAAATTTACTCCGTATTCCCCACGAACTACGAACTCGTCTCAACCCAACTATCGGCTTTTTGCGGTTGCTACTTGATGATTTAGTTGATAACCTGCAAGAACGCCAAGAATTAATCGAAGAATCGTATAAATCGACACTGCGAGTCTCGAATGTAGTTGATGTCTTTGAGGATATTATCAAACTGCAAAGCCGCTTTAAATCTGGATTATCTTCGGATCAAAGCCACGAAAACCTCAAACGCATTGCTGAAAAGTTCGGCATCTATGTGAGTCCAATGCTGTACTCATTACGTTCACTAAGTGAGGAGGGCTTAGGAGTATCGTTTATAGATAATCTAGATGAAAATACCCCCGAACAAAACGAATTAATTAAAGAAGCATTCCATGCTGCGATTCACTTACTCGACACAACCCAAGAACTTGAAGATAATCTAAAATCGCCTCCCGCAGTAAATAACGCTGTCAGTGGCAAAGAATTACAATCTCAAATCTCAAATTCATATTTACCAAAATGACATCTAATCAAAATAAATACCTTTTTTATACGGGTGACCTTTCCCTCAAGCCCGATACTGCACATGGAATTCACGATGTTAACTGTGCAAATGCCGCTGCGAACTTAGGTTACTCTTCTGTCTTGGTTTACCACAATAAAAATACTAGTATCCTCAATCCTTCTTGGCTAATCAATCCTTTCAAACCGCAGCAACCGAGCATTGAATTTACTGAATTTTTCAACTCTCAAGAACATTTGAAAGTTGTACCCCTACCTATGCCATACCCCATCGATAGGATACAAAATAAATTTACAAATTCTAACACAATAGCGACTAAATATTATTTGCCATTCCACTTACTTCGCCATACTAAAATAGTTCACACCCGCGATTGGAATTTTGCCAAAGCTTCGGTAAAAAATCAAATTCCTGTTATTTTTGAAAAACATCATTTTCAAACTACACCCTTTGAAACAGAAATCGTTAACAGCCCCTATTTTCAACTTGCTATTACCCAATCGGAACCTGTTCGCCAAAGCTTAATTAAATACGGAATGCCGTCCGAAAAAGTAGTGTGGCTTTATAACGGATACGAGCAGGCATTTTTAGAGCGACAGCCAGAAGAAGCCGAAGCATGGCGAAAAGAACTGCTAACAAATGGTCGTCAACATCTTGTTGTTTATTCTGGGGGGTTGTATAAATTTAAAGGCGTAGATTTATTAATTGATGTTGCCAAAGAATTACCAAACATTGAATTTATAGTTACTGGTGGGAATGACTCCCAAGTTGAGAAGTATCGAAAAATTGTCGAAAATCAAAATTTAGAAAATATTAAATTTTTAGGTTGGATTCTACCACGCGAACGATTGGTTAGCTTATTCCAAGCCGCCGATATTTTAGCGCATCCACACTTATCAGGAAAGGAAGCAGACTTTACAAATCCTGTGAAATTTTTTCAATATATGGCTTCAGGAACACCGATAACAGTCACTGAAATTCCACCTTTAATGGAGTTCAAAGACTCTCCATTGATTGCATATTGGTGCGAAGCAGATAATCCTCAAAAATTCGCGCAATCAATTTTAACAACACTCGATAAATTTCCCAGAAAAATTGAAGGTTATAGGAATAGTATTAACTATGCCCATCAATTTTCTTGGGAAAGTCGAATCATCAATATTATGAATCTTGTTGATGAATCAATGCGTCCACCTGTGAAGAATTAAATATGCATCGTTTGACAAAATTAACCGACTGTAAATAAGTAAAAGCGCAAGATGGTTATCAAAAAAGTTAGTATGATGAGTAGCTATCCTGGTTTAGATAAAAAACCTGATTGGCTATGGCAACAAACTCCTCAGCATTATGGTGTTTGGGGAAATATTCAGATGCTTTGCACTGAGAAAAATCCTGATTTTGTCTTAATGTATAATTATACAACTTTTCCAGAACCACCAGAAAAACAACTACTATTTTGGAAGAAGAAAAAAGCTGAATTTGAATATCAAAAAGCACTAGATGAATTTCACGCAAAATTAAGCGGGATTCCCAAAGAAAGAGTAATTTATCTATTGCGCGAACCACCTCTAGATGAAATTATTGAGTCGAACAAAAAATTTTACCAACAGGCACAAAATTACTCTGACTATATTTCCGGAGCAGATGATTTTGCTCCAAATCCTGATTATATGCCTGCAATTTGGTATTACCCAAATTCATTCCGCGAACTTAACGATATGCCACCACCAATTAAAACTGGTACTTGCAGTTGGGTTACGTCTGGCATCAATCGAACAGCAAATCATCGCAAGCGTTTAGATTTTTTAAAGTTGCTGCGAACCAATGATTTAGAGTTTAATGCTTACGGTCGTAATTTGCCAGATTGGGCCAGGGGAAGTGGGGAGCTTTCTAATAAATGGTATGGTATGGCTCCTTATTATTACAACTTAGCGATTGAAAACTATGCCGAAAATAGTTGGTATGTGAGTGAGAAACTTTGGGATGCTTTATTAGCATGGTGTTTGCCAATTTATTATGGTGGTTCTGCTGCGGATAAGTTATTACCACCTGGTAGTTTTCTGAGGTTGCCAAGCTTAGATGAAAAAGGATTGGCATATATTCAAGAAATTATCGCTACCCCCGATGCATGGTATGAAGCAAAGGATGCGATCGCCGAAGCAAGACAGATTATCCTTCATAAACTTAACCTTTTGGAATGGACTTCTAACTTCGTGAAAAACCACTCGTAATTATTCACATTTATTAGTTTTATTTGTCCGATTTTTTGGAGTTTTTGGAGGTGTCCATGACTGATGGTATTTATATTCTTGCCAACGATGTAGTTTACGACCAGTTGGTTGCATTACTTAATAGTATTGAAGTTCATGCGGGCAATTACCCAATTTGTATTTTGCCGTATGATGACCGTTTAGAACGTGTTAGGTCAGAAATAAAAAACCGCAAGAATGTAGAAATATTTGCGGATAAAACTGCTATTGATTTGTGGGAAAATTTTGCCGAACAGGTATGGAAAGCACACCCGAATGCTTTCAAGATTTGGGAAGAACAAGGTATATCTGGTGTGTATCGTTTGGGAATGCATCGAAGATTTTGCGCGTTTGATGGTTTGTTTGATAGGTTTATCTATCTTGATGCAGATATTTTGGTATTGAATTCGCTCGAATATCTTTTTCAGCAGTTAGATAAAAGTGACTTTGTTGCTTATGATTTTCAATATAAAGACCCGACGCATGTTTATAATATAAATTCACCGCGATTATTCAATGTTTTCTCAAAGTCGCGTATCGAGTCTGAGATTTTTTGCGCGGGTATGTATGCAAGTAAGAAAGATATTTTTGATGCGTCCAAGCGCAATCAACTACTGTCGCAACTGCGGTCTGGAGATGCGGAAATACTATACATGAATGCACCTGACCAAACTATTCTCAATTATATGGTGATGAGTTCCGGTATTTCTAGCTGGAATTTTTCGCGCAATTTACCAGATGATGAAGTAACAGGTTGTTGCGTGACTTCGACCCATTTTGAAGAGAAAAATCATCTGCTCTATGACAAGGGAAGTCGTTTAACTTACTTGCACTATATTGGCTTGTCATCAAGCTTATTTACTCGTGTTTGTGCGGAGGAAAATGTCGGTTTTCCTTATCGGGATATTTTCTTGCACTATCGTTATCTACATGAATTAGAAAAGCGTCCGCAGTTTAGAAGTAAACCTAAAGCTTACGACGCACCACCCAATTTTGCAACTAGAGTTTTGAGAAAATTAGGAATACCAGTTGGAGTTTAACATGATGAAACGCGGAATCTATATTATTGCTAATGACAAAGTAACAGACCATGCGATCGCACTCTTAAATAGTATGCGATTGCATGACAAGGAAACACCGATTGTGATGATTCCATACGATGACAATTATCACAATATTGCCGATATTCTCAATCGCTATTATGGTGTACGTGTCTACGAAGATTTAGAATTTATCGATAGATTGTCAAATAAACTACACGAAACTTTCGGTGGTAAGTTCTTCGCACGTCCGAACCAGTTCCGCAAGCAAGCTTGTTGGTTTGGAGAATTTGATGAGTTTTTATACATTGATACTGATATTGTTGTCTTTGAAAAAATCGCTGACAATCTCAACTACTTGAAAGATGCTGATTTTATCAATTGCGATTATCAGCATTTAGGTGGTATCAAAAATGTCTTTAGTCCAAAGGTTTTTGAAGATAAAGTATTTACTGAAAACGAAGTCAAAGATATCTTCAACGGTGGATTTTGGGGTTCAAAGAAAAATCTGATTTCTGAACAGGATTTATACGAAGTATTTAGCCAGTGTGCAGCGCATCCCGAATACTTTGACTTTACCGAAAAAACCTCCGACCAACCGATTATTAACTACATGCTATTAAAACGAATTCCACGTCGTTTTAATATTGTCCGTCGTCAAGGGAAAGCACCAGGAAATTGGGGAGGGACACCGCATTTTCAAACCCAAGGATATAACTTAATTGACCCAACTATAAACCAACAATTGCAGTATCTCCACTGGGCAGGAATTCGCATTCAACCGGGTTGTCCGTATTGGGAAATTTGGGAATATTACCGCAATCTCAACCCGGAAATTCCCAGAGGAAATTTCCCTGTGCCAGCACCAAAAAGTCAGTGGCAACAAAATATTGATTCTTTAAAAAATCAATTGCGTAAAATCAAAGCTAGTTTAACGTAAAGCACTTTTCTGTGCCGTTTCCATCGCAATACAGCACTGCTGTATCCCGTCCTAATATATTCATATACCCGTCAGAAACTGTAATAATATAAATTAATGAATTCAACAGTAACCGACTATTGTTTTTGTACGTTGGCATTGGGTAAAAAATATCGAATTCTTGCCCAGCAACTAGCAACAGATTTAGCAAAATATTGCCCGAAAACGTTTATATTTGTATATACAGACAATCCCAATGATTTTCGGCTTTCAAATAACGTCTTGGCATTCAAACACCGCCAGCAGGGAACATTACTTTGCTACAACGATAAACGTTTAGTACTTGCCAAAGCCCTATCTAAATTTCGTGCAGCGATTTGTATTGATGCTGATACGCGAATTCTTGCCGATATTCCCGATGATTTGCAGTGGCAACCTGGTATCACAGTCGGACACAGCGAGAATTTAGTTGAACATGCCCAAAAATATAATCCCGAACGCTTAGAGTCGCTGCAAAAATTAGCATCCAAGTTAGATTTACCATTTGAAAAAGTTAATTACGTGGGAGAATCGTTATTTGCGATCGCGCGCGATAGCGGTAAAGAAATCGAATTTTTTAACTACTGGGGTAAAGTCGGCAGGTATTTGGAATTTCAAGGAATTCATGCTGGTGAAGGTAATGCAATGGGATTAGCTGCTGCCAAGGTAGGTTGGACAATCCACCGCGATGGTTGGCAAACAGTTAAGCAAGCAACTCAGCATATCGATGCATCGTATATATTAACACCTATAAGTTCTTGGGATAAGTGGAAATTACGGTTGAGCTACCACTATCGTCTTAACTTCGCACGTTTGACAGCGTTGAATGATTTTGAATTTTTTTATAGGTAATTCCGGTTTCTTGTTTCTCAAGAATCCTATACCGAATAGCTAAAAAGGTGGAAGATATAGGTAAAACGATAATAAATTCTCATCACCATACCGCTTTTGACACTTAGAATACTAAAAAGTATCTAAACGGGCTGTAGAAACGTGAAGAATACACCAGCAGACAGCAAAGAAAACTTTGATAATAAGACCGCGAACCGCTTCAAAGCTTGGCTAAAACTCTTTGGAGAAGCCCGCACCCGGATTTTACTTTGGTATTTAGTGCTGATGGCTTTCTTTATGGCAGTGGCTATCCCTACGATTCAGCAGCGGCTGTTTGACCAGATTGAAAAACGGGTACGGGAAGAATTAGTCGAGGAAATACAAAAATTCCAAGAACTCCTCAGCAAAGGGTTAAAAGATGAAGATGATTCTATTTTAGAGCGATTGGAACGCCAAGGTAAACCAATTCCCCTCAAAGCACCTCAAAATCGAGAGGAACTATCTACTATATACAATATTTTCTTGTCGCGATCGCTTACCGAAGATGATACTTTTTTCATCGCTATTTTGGATGGTAAGTTTTACAAGTCGAGTCCCCTTGCTTTACCAAAACCAATTAGGTCAGATTCAGCTCTAATGCAGCGTTGGCAAAAACTTTCCCAATCATCCGGGGGAGAGATGGAAGTTGCAGATAAGAAGGTGGATAGCGTCCTGTATGTAGCTAACCCGATACGAATTAAAGGTGAGATTGTGGGGGTGTTTGTTGTTGCTCACACTACAGCAGGGGAAAGGGCTGAAGGTCTGCAAGCTTTACAGGTGATTGTGGAAGTTAATGTTATAGTGCTGGCTATGGCTTTATTATTGGCTTGGGTGATGGCTGGTAGGTTGTTAGCTCCATTAAAAACCTTAACATTAGCAGCTCAGTCGATTAACGAGTCGGAACTAACGAAGCGCATTCCCGTGCGAGGAGAAGGGGAAATTGGCGAATTAGCGGCAACCTTCAATGCAATGATGGACAGGTTAGAGGGGTCTTTTGCTAGCCAGCGCAACTTTATTAACGATGCCGGACACGAACTTCGCACTCCTATCACTATTATTCGGGGACATTTGGAGTTGATGGGAGATGACCCTCTTGAACAACAAGAAACTTTGACGTTGGTCATAGACGAACTCGACCGGATGAATCGGTTTGTGGATGACCTACTTTTGTTGGCTAAAACTGAACGTCCGGACTTTTTGATGCTAGAGACGGTAGATATTGCCGCACTCACCGAAGAATTATTTACCAAAGCGACGGCTTTAGCGCCCAGAAATTGGCAACTGGATACAATAGCGAAAGCCCAAATAGTTGCAGACCGCCAAAGACTAACGCAGGCAGTTATGAATCTGGCACAAAACGCGACACAGTACACCACAGAGGATGATACTATTTCTATTGGCTCGAAAATAACCAAAAACAAAGTTCGTTTCTGGGTGCAGGATGCGGGAGAAGGAATTACACCTGCTGACCAACAACGAATTTTTGAGCGATTTGCCCGTGCTGCCGCTAGCCGTCGCCGTTCTGAAGGTGCTGGCTTAGGTTTATCTATCGTTAGAGCTATAGCTCAAGCACATGGCGGAAATATTTTCCTCAAAAGTAAATTGGGAGCAGGTTCGACTTTTACGATTGTCTTACCTTTAGAATCCCCGCAAGAGGTTGCATCCGATGAATCGAATTCTCATCGCCGAAGATGAATCCCGCATCGCTGCTTTTATTGAGAAAGGATTGCGATCGCATGGTTTTACAACGGCTATAGCTGGTGATGCGGAGTCTGCTACTCAGATGGTATTAGGTAGCACTTTTGACTTGTTAATTCTCGATCTCGGACTTCCCGGTAAAAGCGGTTTCGAGGTTTTAGAAGAATTGCGCGGACAAGGTGAAAAACTCCAAGTGATTATTTTGACCGCCCGCGATGATATTGAAGATAAGGTTACTGGGTTTGAAGCTGGTGCAGATGATTATTTAACAAAGCCTTTCCGGTTTGAAGAGTTATTGGTACGGATAAAAGCGAGGTTACGAAATAACGGGAACCAAGCTACAGATGAGATGGTTTTGAAGATAGGGGACGTGGTTTTAGACTTGCGATCGCGTAAGGTCAAAGTCGGTACAAAAACTGTCGAGTTACCCGCACGGGAATTTACTCTCGCGGAAACTTTTTTCCGTCACCCCGGACAAGTTTTGAGTCGGGAACAGCTATTAGACAGGGTTTGGGGTTACGATTACGACCCAGGTTCTAATATTGTTGATGTTTATGTCGGTTATTTGCGGAAAAAATTAGGTAGTAACCTAATTGAAACTGTTCGCGGGATGGGTTATCGGTTAAAAGCATGAGAATTTTCTCA
>CAXTCQ010000136.1:0-21534 GCA_964242965.1 uncultured Calothrix sp.
CCTCTGCCCCCTCTCCCCTTCGCTTATCCTTAATACTATTCCTAGCAATTGGGTTATTTGCCTGTAGCAGTTCGAGTAGACCTAAAAATCAAGTTACACCAAAGCCAACTGAAAAAGCATCAGATAGTAATTTAACTGTATTTGGTGGGACTCTCGACGCAACCGACGAAACTGGAAAGTTGATTTGGAGAATCAATGCGAAAAAGGCAAAATACACTAAAGAGCGAGAAATGGGTCAAGCCGAAAATCCCTATGCTGAACTTTTCCAAGATGGAAAAATCGTCTATCAAGTCACCGGAGATAAAGCAGACATCGAGCAAAATGGCAAGCAATTAGTGCTGAAAGGAAGGATAGTTGCAGTTGACCCGCAAAATGGCGTGGAATTGCGCGGAAATGAATTAGAATGGCGACCAAATGAAGATTTATTAATTGTTCGCAATCAACTTAACGGCAAGCACAAACAACTTACAGCAGTCGCACAAGAAGCACGAGTCAAAACCCGCGAACAACGGGTTGATTTTTCGGGTGGAGTAGTGGCAAATTCGCTCGATCCCGGGTTGCAGATGCGAACCGAGCATTTGATTTGGCAGGTGAAGCAAGAAAAATTAATCGGCGATCGCCCGATTCAATTCGACCGCTATGAAAATAATCAAGTTACCGACCGTGGCAAAGGTGACAGTGCGGACGTGAACCTGAAAACGAAAATTGTTACCGTAACAAAGAATGCTCAAGTCGATTTAGCCGAGCCACCCGTACAAATTACTAGTAACTCGATGACATGGAACCTTAATTCCGAAATAGTGACAACTAATACCCCCGTGCGCGTGTTTCACCGTACCGATAATATGATTGTTACTGCTAATCAAAGTGAATTAAAGATACTACAAAATACCGTATTTTTACAGGGAAATGTAAATGGAGTTGGGCAGCGTCGGCAAGCGATAAAATCGGATCGATTAACTTGGTTTTTGAAGAATCAACAAGTTGAAGCGCAAGGAAACGTTGTGTATCACCAAGCTGACCCACCTTTAACTTTTGCAGGTGAATCTGCGACAGGTAATATTCAGCAAGAAAATATAGTAGTGAAGGGCGGTAGTAACGGGGACAGAGTGGTTACGGATATAATTCCACCAGAAGCAAAAAATTAGAAAGTGGGGAATGGCGTTATAGCTGTTCTCATTTGCACGCAATATATTGTAGGGGCACGGTGAGCCAGCGCGTTGCGGGGGTTCCCCCCGTTGTAGCGACTGGCGAACCCGAAGGGCAGTGCCGTGCCCCTACAACTGCCTATATTTTTTGTATAGCAACCGCCAAGGCGGTTAAGACGCAAAACGCAACACATCCGAGTGGGGCATCTCGTAAACAATCGAACTGAGGAGAGTTTTTTGCGGATTCGACTCTTTAAGTAAGACTCTTAGAAGCTCAATTTTGTTCAAGTCTGGCGAATAGGGGGGTAAGTATAGCAGTTTACACCCTGCATCTTGAATTAGTTGCGCGCATCCGCCCGACGAGTGTGGAACGTTGCGTGGAATTGGCTTCTGCTAAGATTTGAGTTTGTAGGGTCACTCAACATAATAAATAATACATAAAATAAATATTCATTAAATATAGGACTTACGCACACTATACGAAAAATTAAGCGTTCTAGTCCTTGGAGATTCCCCTAACCCACACCACATTGCACCCCTAAGCCCTAGCCCGAGTCAGGGCGGCTCCGCCTACGGGCAGGCTTCGCCAACGCTTAAGCAAGCTACAACGCTTTGTACCCCCGCACTTTCATGTGGCTCCCCGATAGATTGGCGGGCTTTGCGTAAGTCCTGAAATACTTAATCGCTACTGAGTACATGCCAGTATCTGTAAAAAGTATATTTTTTTACGATTGGAAAATAATGCCAAAATGGCATTACTTCATCAAAATTTAATCTTATCATAACCTGAAGATAGCTTAAAAAGTTCATTTTAAGCTATTTGCCCGTAGCACAAAGCTCATCAAATACAAGGAGATATCAGCAATGGTTTTTAATGTAACCTCTGCACCTTTTTCCGGTAAAGATTTGTTTTCTTTTTCTGAAAACTTTATGACCGATCTCTCGGCTGAAGACGAGTCCACAATCGCCGGTGGCGGTGGTGGTTATAGTAGTAAGACGAGTAAGAAGGGCAAGAAGAAGAACAAGAGCTCAAGTTGAGGCTGTGGCAGCTATTGCTAACTCTCAGAAACTGAGAGTTGCGATTAATAGTAACATCCGTTCGTGATGTACTAACCTATGGGTTTTTATAATTGGTCTGACAACCAACGATAAAAACCCTACTTTTATTACTAGCATTCATTAGCTATGGTATTTATATTAAGTTCGCGTAACGTTTTTAACTATCTAGTTGAATCTGGTCTGTGTGACGAAAAAGACCAAGCTCTAAGCATTGAATCAAAAAGTGTTAAAAACTTCAACTTACTAGTTAATTGTCCCAATTATCGCCAATTTTTAGTTAAACAAGAACGGCACGATTTGGATGGCAAGACTCATGAGGAATTTGTTAAAGAATGGCGAATTCATCAATTGTTACAAAAGTTCACAGAACTCGATCCTTTGAAGTCAATGATTTCGGAGGCGATTCATTTCGATCCAATACGCTCAATTATTGTTTTAAAATACTTAAGCGATTACGGGGATTTAGATGATTTTTATACTCAGCAGCAAATTTTCCCCTCGATAGTTGCAGAAAAAGTCGGAGAGATGATAGCTACTATCCACCGTGCTACCATTAACCGCGAAGATTACAAACAATTTTTATGTCACAATTCAGATATAGATAAGCCTCCTAACTTCATGCGAGGACTAGAACAAATTCAGATCGGGATTTTTAGTGAAGTTTCGATCGAAAACCTCAAATTTTTCAAACTATATCAGCGCTATGAAAGTCTTGGACTTGCTATTGCTGAATTGAAAACAGCTTTCTGTCGGTGTTGTTTAATTCACAATGACTTAAAACTAGATAATATTTTATTGGCTCACGAATGGCAATCAGCAGCTAGTCCTATTCGCCTGATTGACTGGGAAAAATTTACTTGGGGAGACCCAGCAGCCGATTTAGGCAGGCTTCTTACTGCTTATTTAAAAATTTGGCTCGACAGCTTAATTGTCAGCACAGATATTGATTTACAAACAGCTTTAAGTGTAGCAACAACACCATTAGAAGCGATTCAACCCAGTATCGTGGCTCTTGTAACAGCATATTTGCGAATATTCCCAGAAATTTTAGAGTTAAGAGCCGACTTTTTAAACCGAGTCATGCAATTTACTGGCTTGGCATTAATTAAAAATATCAGACTATCGATCCAATATCACAAACCATTCAACAATATCGGGATTTGTATGCTTCAGGTCGCTACTACTTTATTATGCCATCCGCAACAATCAATCTCGATGATTTTGGGAACACCTGTATATAAAGTGCCTGTTTAAACTTCAGTATGCAATTAATTAATTCTTTAGGAGAACGCTCAAATTCGACCGACAGATTGCAGGTTGCTTTAGAAGATATTGCTAACAATATTCAAATTCAATCTGACTTCTGTATTCTCCATCCAGATTACGAACCTTGGGAACTTACATCCGAGCAGGTGCTTTGTCTGCAACGACTTCCAGCAGAAATTCAGCAGAAATATCTGAACATGCAATTGCGAAATTTTATTTATGGCGTATATTACAGCGGTAATATTAAAGCGATCGCACTTGAGGGTTTACCAAGTTCAGAATATCTCGAAAATGATGCGGGTGACGGATTAGACCCGGAACTTTACGCGAACTTGCATAAAAGTAATTGCGGTCAGGGCTATTTTGACCCAGGCTGGAATGTACTCAGAGAAGAAAGTAATGGTCTGCTAGCGGTACAAAAAAACGAGCTAACCATACACGTTGACCGCAAGCAGATGCAATTGGCTGAACAATCGGCTCATGTTGGCTTACGCGTATCTCTTCCCATGCCTTCTAACTTAGTGACAACAGGATGTTATCTAGCTGTTGGAAATGCTGGATTACATAATTACAATTTAGATAATCCGCCACAAATTGTGGATATATATTTTAATTTCAGTCCAGCCGGAGCGATCGCTGTGATGAAAAGCCTAACACAGCAATTAAACGCGATGCTTATCCCGTTTAGCTTCCGTGCCCCATACAATATTAATGATTACAATCGCTATGATTCTGGAACTCTTCACATCGAGCGCCATAATTACCAAGCAATCTGGCAAGTTCTCCAGAATATTTATGCCGAAAGCAAATCCCATTTTCAGACAGATGTACCTTTATTTACTAAGCCCTTAGCACCTGGTATTGGTTTAGCAGAAGAACCAAACACCAAATTTATTGCCTCAGAAAATTTTGGGGCAAACCGTTGCCGCATCGTTGCTAATGGCTTACAGTCAGCTTGGCAGCAAGGTGATAATTCTAAAGAAGGTAAGCTCGCCTGTATAATGAAGCACTTTTGCGAAATGAAAGTTGACCTGAAATATGTTTATCTAAATGCCAATCAAGATATTTACCCTAGTTTAAATTGATTAATAAGTAGGTAAGTAGGTGCTACAAAAACGAAGTATATAAAGAAGCGTAAAATCACCCAAAACCCTATAAACCTATTCCCTACTCCCTAACCCACGATGATTTTTCCCACCCACCTACTTATATGACCAGTTCAAAATACCAAGTTATTCGCCAATATAGTGAAGAAGATTGTGGAGCAGCTTGCGTTGCTACTATTAGCAAATATTATGGAAGAACTTTTGCCTTGAACCGCATTCGGCAAGTCGTTGGGACTGGGCAATTAGGAACTACCTTATTAGGTTTAAGACGTGGGACAGAGGCTTTGGGATTTAACGCTCGGTCTGGAAAAGCATCATCTGAATTACTCAACAAAATTAAAGAGATGCCACTTCCGGCGATTATCCACTGGAAGGGTTATCATTGGGTCGTTTTTTACGGACAGCGTAGGAAAAAATATGTAATTGCCGACCCAGCTATTGGAATCCGCTATCTCTCTCAACGCGAATTAACCGAAGGTTGGAGTAATGGGGTCATGTTGTTATTACAGCCAGATCCCCAGCGCTTTTTTGCCCAGACTGATGACCAAAATCACGAATTGGGCAAATTGCTGCGAAGTATTTTATTTTATCGCGGCATTCTCTCAGAAGCTTTGTTATGTGCTTTAGCAATTGGTCTACTTTCTTTAGCTTCTCCCTTCTTAATCCAAATTCTGACGGATGATGTTTTAGTTAGGGGTGATGCCCAACTCCTAACAGGTGTAGTGCTAGCAGTGGCGGCGATGTATATTGTTAGAAGTGGGCTTGCTTTAATTGAAAATATTCTTATTGCTCATTTTGCTCAACGTTTAGAGCTAAATTTAATTTTAGAATTTGGACAAAAAATTTTACGTTTACCTTTGACTTATTATGAAACTCGGCGCAGTGGTGAAATTGTCAGCAGACTGCGTGATATTCAACAAATTAATAAGTTAATTTCTCAAGCAATTGTGGCTTTACCAAGTCAATTTTTTGTTGCCACTGTTTCTTTAAGTTTGATGCTATTTTATAGTTTTACTCTCACCGCTAATGCTTTAGTCATTGCTGGAGTAATGACACTATCTACAATTATTTTTCTCCCCACTCTTCAACAAAAAACTCGTGCATTAATGGTTTTAGAAGCAGAAAACCAAGGGGTGATGGTAGAAACATTTAAAGGTGCATTGACTCTCAAAACAACTGGCGCTGCTCCTCAATTTTGGGAAGAACTTCAAAGTCGATTTAGCCGTCTTGCCAACTTAGCATTCTCTACAATGAAAATTGGCATTATTAACAGCCAATTCTCGCGGTTAGTTGCAGATATTGGTGGGGCGCTTTTGCTTTGGGTGGGGAGTAGTTTGGTGATTAAAAAAGAGTTAAGTATTGGTCAACTGCTAGCTTTTACTAACCTGAATCGAAATGTCATTTATTTTATTAGTTCTTTGATTGATTTTGTCGATGACTATACAAGGATTAATACAGCAACTATCCGCGTCCAAGAAGTAATTACTACTACGCCAGAAAATCAAGGGGATATTGAAAAACCCTGGGCAGAAATTTCACCAACAGCAGACATTATTTGTACAAATCTAAATTTTAATTACCCAGGTAGACTCGAATTACTCGAAAATTTTTCGCTGACAATTCCTGGGGGTAAAGTTGTCGCCATTATTGGTAAATCAGGTTGCGGTAAAAGTACTCTATCAAAGGTGATTGCGGGTTTATATACGATTCAATCGGGTAATATTCGCTTTGATATCTATAATTTGCAAGATATTTCTTTGGATTGCTTACGACAACAAGTCGTGCTGATTCCTCAAGAACCTCATTTTTGGAGTCGGTCGATTATTGACAATTTTCGCTTAGGTTCGCCGAACGTGACTTTGCAACAGATTGTTAAGGCTTGTCAAATTGCCGAAGCTGATGATTTTATCAGCAAGTTACCAGAAAAATATCAAACTATTTTGGGCGAATTTGGGTCGAATATTTCTGGTGGACAACGGCAACGACTCGCAATAGCGCGGGCAATTGTCACCGACCCACCAATCTTGATTCTCGACGAATCCACTGCTGGACTCGATCCGGTCAGTGAAGCCAAAGTTTTAGACAAGCTGTTTTCCCATCGTCAAGGTAAAACCACCATTTTGATCAGCCACCGTCCAAGGGTAATTAATCGCGCTGACTGGGTTGTAATGTTAAATCAAGGGAAATTACAAATGCAAGGTACAGTGTCCGAGTTGCGATCGCGTCAGATATCGACCGAGGAATCTTTCAGCGACCATCTGGACTTTTTAACTCCTTGATGCAAGAGCAATCCAAGAAATAAATAATCCTACGGTTTTTTGTACTAAACTAGTCCCTGCACTTAACACCTCCCTTCATTCGGGAAAAATCATACTCCGGACGGAGTTCATCCTCCATTTCGTTATCAACTTCCTTTTTCATAAAATCGGATGATGTTTGGTAAAACTACACAAAATCCAGGTAATCAGTAGTAATTTGTACTAAAAAAACTATTCTTTACTTAGCTAGCTTTTTTATTGGTTTGATTGATTTGAGAGACTCAAATCAATATACTTGAATACATGTATTTCTTTAACCTTACGCATATTGGAAAACACTGTGGCAAATATTGGGACTTTAAGTTTATTTTTCTTTGTTGAGACTTGGCACTACTTTTAGAAATAATGCTAAATAAACATAACCCTGAATTGCTTCATACATTCAAACAAGAAGAGCTTTTGCCATCAATCAGCCTTTGGACAAGACTGGGGGGGCTTTTTTTGATTGGAACTTGTGGTGCTGCTGTAATACTTGCTGCGCTAACCAAATACCCAGTAAAAGTAAAGGTATCTGCAATTGTCCGTCCAACAGGAGAATTGCGGATTGTACAGGCGGCTTTTGAAGGAATAGTCAAAGATATTTTAGTGAAAGAAAATCAAATTGTTACTAAAAAAACTACGATCGCACTTATCGATAGCTCGGAACTTAAAACCAGAAAAAACCAAATCGAGAGAAATATTAATTTTCTTGACCAACAAATTACCCTTCTTAATGCCCAAATGAAAACGCTGCAAGCTCAAATTACCGCTGAGTCTAGTTCGATGCAGCGAGCAATACTATCCGCTTCTTCAGAATTACGTCGCAATCAACGCGAATATCGAGACAGGCAAATTATTACTCAAGCCGAAGTGGATGAAGCACAAGCATCATTAGACTTAGCGCAGGAGGAAATGAGACGGTATCAGCAATTAGGCAACACGGGAGCAATTACTCAGATTCAAATCAAAGAGAAAGAACAAGCTTTCAAAGCTGCTGTTTCCAAGCTGCAACGTGCCAAAGCTGGACTCAATCCCAGTGCTGCTGCTGTAGACATTGCACGAAATGCGATCGCACAAGGAAAGTCAACAGGTGAGTCTACTTTGGCAGCTTTGAAGCGAGAACGGGAAAGCTTACTCCAACGACGAATTGAAATTCGCTCATCAATCAACACTGCCCAAAAAGACCTCAAACAAGTCGAGACAGAACTGCAAAAAACTGTAATCCGGGCTACCGAGGCAGGTACTATTTTAAAACTAGAACTGAGAAACCCCGGTCAAGTAGTACGTGCTGGGGATACGATAGCCCAAATTGCCTCGGCTCAAGCTGCATTGGTAGTCAAAGCTCAAATCCCATCTCAAGATATTGGTAAAGTGCTAGTTTGTAAAGCCAAAAAAGTTTCCGACTGCGAACAAGGTAAAGCGGTTTTACGGGTTTCTGCTTATCCTTATCCTGATTATGGAACATTAAGAGGTGCTGTTAGAACCATAACTGCTGATGCCATTAAACCTGAAAATAGTTCAGATGCACCACCATACTACGAGGTATCAATCGAGCCGGAAAAACTTACTTTAGAAAAAGGTGGTATTTCCTATCGCATCCAGCCGGGAATGGAAGTGACAGCGGATATTATTTCTAGGGAGGAGACTGTGCTTACATTTGTTCTCAGAAAAGCAAGACTGCTGACAAATTTGTAATGCCATTTCACTTTAGATCGTCAAAGATATCAAAAACGTAGAGACGCGGTCGCCCCTTGGCATTCCCGCAGGGTAACTTCGCGCCTCCCTAAACAAACAGTATTATTTCAACCTTTCTAAGTAGATGGGCGAGAATAAACGTAACTATGTTAAGAATCATAAACGTAGCTCAAACCCTTACCAATGACAAAGGACGACATTTGTACCGATCTACTTAGCTCAACCTTTAAATACAACTTCATTTCTTTCAACTGCACCGAGTGTAGGTATGACTTTATTACCGGCATGAGGTGCGATCGCAACTGGTACAGAATCGGGTAGTTGTAGTTGTTTGACTAAATTTTGGACGAGTTTATCTTGTTCCTGTCGAAATGCGGAAACGTAGGGACCGCGATTGATAATTGCAAACCAAACTAAACCGCGATCGCGTGTCGGAACAACTCCAGCTAAAGCGCTAACATCGCGTAACGTTCCCGTTTTAATTACAGTTGCATTCGGAAGATGACGCGAATGCATTGTACCGCGATGGTCTATACCAGATGTGGGAAAAAGATCGGCTAAAGTCATATTATGGGCGACAGCTTGATGTTGTAAAGCCATTAACATCGCGCAAGCAGCACGCGGAGAAATGCGATTTTCTACACCCAATCCCGAACCATTGATTAACTGAATTTCAGATTCCGGAACCCGCGCTAATTTGGCTGCGGTTGCTTGGACTACTGTGTAACCCCCTACAGCTTCAGCGAGCATTTCTGCCATGTCGTTGTTGCTGAATACGTTCATCTCATTAATGAGTTCCTTAAGAGGTAGCGAACGATGCCGGACAAGTAAGTGACTTTCCGGTGTAGTTTGGGTAGCAAGTTGGGTTTTGCCAGTTATGAGAATTTGGGGTTTGGGCGTACCCTTGGGCATGATGGAATAATGGATTTTGATATCCCGCGACCAAGTGGTGTGATTGAGGGTTTGTTTAAAAAAGTCACCTGCAAGTACCGGGTTGCGCTGGAAATTCATTGCAAAATTGCCAACAATAATTAAATTACCCTTAACTTGCTTGATGCCCATTTTGTTGAGAATATTGCCGATTGCGATCGCTTCTTGGACTACAAATAATGGATCGCCACCTCCAGTAATCACCAAATTGCCTGACAAAACTCCATTTTGAATCGGTCCGGTCGCGCTGACCAAAGTCTCAAAATGATGGTCGGGTCCCAACATTGACAGCGATGCCAGCGAAGTCGCAATCTTTGTTAACGAAGCCGCCGGCATCGGCGTTGTTCCTTCGTGATTTGCCATTAGAATTGGACCCGACTGCATCCAAATCCCCTGACTCTGTTCCATATTCGCCGCTAATAATTTTGCGGTTGCCAGTCCTTTAAAATATTCCTGAACCGTTTTTGCCCCAGTTGGATTTGGGTCGGTAGCAAGAACCAAACCAGGGCTACTTTGTGAAGCCAATGCTTGTAAAGCATCGTATGGCTTGACCTGTACCCCAGCCATTTCTAGCCAAAGTGAAAACAAACCCGAACCAAATAATTCCAACATTCTTAATTCCTCTGTAGGGATATGATATTTTTTCTTGTGTTAATTTAAAGCGCGATGCGTAATTTTAAGATTGAGTAATCATAGTAGCTGGTGTTTTCAAGTTTCGGAAGTGGGTTTTGACACAAATAAAAACGCTTCGTCAATAGTTATTAGCTATTTATTAACGTTTGTCAAACGATTATTTCTCATACTTTCAGGCTTGAAGCTCAACAAAATAACTACTAGTAATATTTGTAACCACAAAAAATTTTGATACCCCTGTTCTTTGTTTTTGTGGCATCACCGTAATACTTAGCTAAAATTTTCAAAGTATACTTAAAAATCTTGCCTCGTACTTGTATAAATTAGAGAAATAGAAGCACTCTGAAAAAACAGCGGCAAAGGGCAAAGGGGAAAGGACTAAATCCGTGTTTCTGTAATGAGTAACGGGTGCTACGCTGCTGTGTGAGGTGCTTTAAGAACGAATGCGTGATTGTTATAGCCACGAGAGTCAGTAACGTGCGGTAAAATGCCGTGCGAGATAAAAATTGCAATCCACATCTGGATTAGGTGAGTTGTCTACAATATCCCTAGTTTCTTGAGCAAATCTGGAAAAATAACTTATTTTCTTGACAAAAGTGCCAGTTGATTGTGAGTTTTTAGTTGTTAATTGTTTCCCCTCTTCTCCCTTTCTCCTCTTCTCCCTTTCTCCTCTTCCCCTTCTGCCTGCCTTCTACCTACTCCCCTTGTTTGAATTGTCAATAATTGTTAACGTAGTTACAGACGAAATGGCGAATAAATGCTTGCTTTTTGAAGCAAAGCCATCTGGTAAAATTTGTAAGGTTTCTAAAAGCTCTAAGCAATGGGATCGACTTGCGTAAGGATCGCAATTGACGCAATGGGAGGGGATCGGGCACCTGGTGAAATCGTAGCTGGCGCACTGCGGGCACGCGAAGAACTAGGCGTTGAAATATTGTTGGTAGGCGATCCCCAACAAATCGAAGCTGTCCTGCCGCCAAAAACCAACATGGCGCAGCTTGAGATTGTACCTTCCGAGGGTGCGATCGCAATGGAAGAGGAGCCTTTAAGCGCCATCCGACGCAAACCGAAGGCTTCTATCAATGTTTCGATGGATTTAGTAAAACAAGGACGGGCAGATGCCGTAATTTCTGCCGGTCATTCTGGGGCAGCAATGGCAGCAGCTTTGTTGCGACTAGGACGACTTAAAGGAATTGACCGTCCGGCTATTGGTGCGGTATTTCCAACAATTGTTGCTAGCAAGCAGGTTTTAATACTTGATGTTGGTGCAAATGTTGATTGCCGTCCGAAGTTTCTCGAACAGTTTGCTTTGATGGGTTCGGTTTACAGCCAGTTCGTACTGGGTGTGGATGAGCCAAAAGTTGGTTTGTTAAATATTGGCGAGGAAGACAGCAAAGGTAACGATGCATCTGTACGCGCTAACCAATTATTGCGCGAAAATCCTCACATTGCTTTTGTCGGTAATGCCGAAGGGCGCGATGTGCTTTCGGGTGATTTTGATGTGATTGTGTGTGACGGCTTTGTGGGTAACGTTTTGCTCAAATTTGCTGAAGCCGTCGGCGAAGTCATGTTGCAAATTATCCGCGAAGAATTGCCCCAAGGTTTGCAAGGTCAAATTGGTACGGCAATATTGAAGCCAAACCTAAGACGAATTAAGCAGCGTATGGATCATGCGGAACATGGCGGTGCTTTGCTTTTAGGTGTGGATGGAATTTGTATCATTGGTCATGGTAGCTCGCAAGCGCCTTCGATTTTTAACGCAATTCGGATGGCAAAAGAAGCTGTAGATAACCAAGTGTTGCAAAGAATTCAGTCCCAATATCAAAGCCTACAGCGCGAAAGCAGTTAGTCAAAAGTCAAAGGTCATTTGTCTGGTGTTTAATGTCATCTGTCCAATGTCATTTGTCTTTGCTTATTACCAATGACTAATGACTAATGACCAATGACTAATGACCAATGACTAATGACTAATGACTAATGACTAATAACTAATGGCGTAGGAGGGTAGGAGTGCAAAATATCGGAATAGCATTTACAGGAAGTGGTTCGGCAGTTCCAGCCACTTCCATTACTAATGAGCAATTAGCTACATTCATTGATACATCGGATGAGTGGATAACCACGCGGACGGGTATTAAAGCACGACGAGTTGCTGTTGTTGAATCATTAAATAGCCTAGCTGCGGATGCTAGCCGTCATGCTTTAGCAATGGCTGGAATTACCGCCCAAGATATAGATTTAATTTTATTAACGACTTCCACACCTGATGACTTGTATGGCAGTGCTTGTCAAGTTCAAGCTGCATTAGGTGCAAATCGTGCTGTTGCTTTTGACTTAACCGCAGCTTGTTCGGGTTTTATATTTGGAATGGTGACGGCTGCCCAATATATCCGCACGGGAGTTTATCAAAATGTTCTAGTAATTGGGGCGGATATTTCTTCGCGTTGGGTAGATTGGCAAGACCGTTCGACAGCTGTATTGTTTGGAGATGGTGCAGGTGCAATCGTTATGCAGGCAAATGCGAGCGATCGCTTGCTTGGATTTGAACTCAAAAGCGATGGTACTCAAAATCATTTTCTTAATCTTGCCTATAATGCCGAAAGTCAAGAATTAACCCAAGATATAACTGCAAGTACTGGTAAATACCAATCTATTACAATGAATGGCAAAGAAGTTTATCGCTTTGCCGTTCAAAAGGTTCCCGAAGTCATAGATAAAGCATTATTTCACGCCCACCTTAGCGTGGACAACATCGATTGGCTGCTTTTACACCAAGCCAACCAACGCATTCTCGATGCTGTGGCACAACGTCTCAAAATTCCTGAACATAAAGTAATTAGCAATCTCGCTCATTACGGCAACACAAGCTCTGCCTCAATCCCTCTTGCCCTCGATGAAGCCGTCCGCGAAGGCAAAATCAAACCCAATGATATTATCGCTGCCTCCGGATTTGGCGCAGGCTTAACCTGGGGTGCAGCAATTTTTCAATGGGGAAGAGAATAAAAGTTAGGAGTTAAAAGTTGAGAGTTGAGAGTTAGGAGTTAGGAGTTAGGAATTAGGAGTTGAAGTTAGGAATTAAGAGTTAGGAATTAAGAGTTAGGAAATTTTTTATTTAAAACTCAAATCTAAATTTTAACTACTTAATAACTCCTGATTTCTCATTATTAACTCTAACCCTGTCAAGGTGATAATTAAAAATAATTCTTTCTTCGTGTCCTTTGTGTCCTTGGTGGTTAAAACATCTTCGTCAAACTTTGACATGAATACTCCCAACTCCTCACTTCTAACTCCCAACTCCCAACTCACAACTCCTAACTCCTCACTCCCAACTATTAACTTCTGACCAATGACTAAAACCGCATGGGTGTTTCCCGGACAAGGTTCGCAGACTTTGGGAATGGGAATTGATTTACTCGACTTACCTTTCTCTAAAGAAAAATTTGCCCAAGCAGAGGAAATTTTGGGGTGGTCGGTAATTGATATCTGCCAAAATAACGAAGAGAAACTATCAAGCACGCTTTATACCCAACCGTGTTTATACGTAGTCGAAAGTATTATCGCGGATTTAATAATTGAAAAACAACAGCCCGATTTAGTCGCAGGTCATAGTTTAGGCGAATATATCGCCTTGTATGTGGCTGGTGTATTTGAATGGTCGGCAGGTTTGCGTTTAGTCAAACGACGTGCCGAACTTATGGATAGTGCGGCTGGTGGGATGATGGCAGCCTTTATCGGCTTTGATAGCGACCAACTCGCACAAGCGCTTGCCGAAAGCGCTGATGTAGTACTTGCTAACGATAATAGTTCGGCACAGGCGGTAATATCGGGCACACCTGAAGCTGTACAAATGATAATGTCTAAAATCAAGGCAAAACGGGCAATTCCTTTGAATGTTTCTGGAGCATTTCATTCACCGTTGATGGCAGACGCAGCTGCCGAATTTCAAGGTATTTTAGAATCGGTTGAATTTGAGAATGCCTCAGTACCTGTTTTATCAAATGTCGAGCCCATACCATCGGTTGATGCAAGCGTTTTAAAGCAACGTTTAATCCAGCAAATGACAGGTCGCGTCCGCTGGCGAGAAATTTCGCAAGCTTTGCCAGAAAATGGGATTGAGCGTGTTGTTGAAATTGGGCCCGGTAACGTGCTGACTGGTTTGATTAAACGAACTTGTCCGGGTTTAACTTTAGAAAATGTTCGCAATG
Source organism: uncultured Calothrix sp. (assembly GCA_964242965.1). Lineage (GTDB taxonomy): Bacteria > Cyanobacteriota > Cyanobacteriia > Cyanobacteriales > Nostocaceae > JANNFJ01. Next base: position 14,337 of record CAXTCQ010000136.1, read on the forward strand.
CCGCCGAGTTGCCCGTTTAAAATTAAATTATCCACTTTGCGTAATTTGGCATATGACCCTTGAAAAATTAATATTGCCATCTTGGTGTGATGATGAAGATTTGATGCAAATGAGCGCAGAAAATCCCGAATTGCGCTTTGAACGTAACGCCGATGGTACTTTAGAAACTATGTGTCCAACAGGTGGAATCTCTGGAAACCGAGAGGCAAAAGCAGGTGCTTATCTTTTAGTATGGGTAGAAAGCCAAGAACTTGGTGAAGTATTTAGTTCAAGTACGGGTTTTAGATTAAAAAATACTGCGGTACGTTCTCCCGATGCAGCATTTGTTGCCAAAGGACGTTTACCTGATGATTGGGATACTACCGAAGACAAATTTTTAGATTTAGCACCCGATTTCGTCATCGAAATTCGTTCTAAAAACGATAGCTTGGAAAAACTCAAAGCGAAAATGAAAGAGTACATTGCTAATGGGGTGCAATTGGGATGGTTAATTGACCGCAAAAACCAGCAAGGATTAGTTTATCGCAGCGATGGGACAGTTACTGAGTATCCGGTTACAGCAATTTTAAGCGGTGAAAATATTGTACCTGGGTTTACTGTAGCGTTAAAAAAGTTACTTTAGCTTATTAATCTGTTCTTAAACTGGGTTGAATAGAGTGTAGACAAGGTTTCTCTTGTTTTTATGACTTTTTGTGTCAACCCTGAGTGCAAGCAGCCAAATAATTTAGATACTTCGGTAGTATGTACGATCTGCGGTAGTAAACTTTGGTTGCTCGAAAGATATCGACCGATTAAGACGATTGGAAAGGGGGGATTTGGCCAAACTTTTTTAGCAATTGACGAATATAAACCCTCTAAACCCCGTTGTGCGGTTAAACAATTAAATTTTCTCGGTAAAGACCCCCAGCTTGTCCAGAAAGCGATCGCATTATTCGAGCAAGAAGCGGTTCTTTTGGAGTCTCTTGGCCATCACGCACAAATACCGACACTTTTTGCTTTTTTTACACAGAGCGAACGGCTTTATATTGTCCAAGAGTTTATCCTCGGTACGACCCTAAAGCAATTACAAGAAGATGGTACTTTCAACGAAGTCAAAATTAGGCAATTGTTAAAGGACATATTACCTGTCTTGCAATTTGTCCATCAGCACAAGGTTTTGCACCGCGATATCAAGCCACCTAATATTATTATCAGGGAACAAAAATAAGACCTCGCTCAGAAATGCACAAGCAGCTTTAGAAATCGTCATAAAAAATCACGAAGCCAAACTTGGAGAATCGAACCAACTCGAACAAAAAGCACATACAGCCGAAATGTCGGGAGATAAAGCGGCAGTACAACAGCTAATGGCACAAGCGATTGAAGTTGATGATCAATTGACGCAATTGGATGCTGAAATTAAAGATTTAGAACAATTTATAAACGATAGACCGAAGCAAAATAATTTAACTCCTTTACTTTTATTGATTCCTTTTGTCCTAATATTAGCTGGTGGTTATTGGTTATATACACAAAATCAGACCCAAAACAACCCCCAAGTAGCTTGTTTACCATCGGGTACAAAGCTGCGAATTAACGGTTCTACCAGCATGGTAAATGTTAATCAAAAACTCAAACAATTAATTGAGACAAAGTGTAGCGGTATACTCATCGAAACCGGAGCAAATGGTTCGGATGTAGGAATTCAAGAAGTTCTCAACGGTAAAATTGATATAGCTGCCGTATCGCGTCCGTTAAACTCCCAAGAACAAGCCAAAGACCTAATTGCGACTTATATTAAAGGTGATGCGATCGCGGTGATAGTTGGTAACAAGAATCAATTCAAACAAGGGCTAACTCTTAACCAAGTTGCAGATATATTTAAAGGAAATATTACAGATTGGTCGCAAGTTGACAGCCAACCCGGAAGCATCCGCGTTATCAACCGACCTCCCATTAGCGGTACTCATCGAGCTTTCCAAGAATTAGTATTAAAGAATGCAAATTTTGGTACAAACCCGAATATTTCTACCTATCCAACCGACGAAACAACCCCGATTATCAAAATACTTAAAACTGATGGCATTAGCTACGGTAGTTACGCTCAAGTTAACCAGACACAGGTACGCATAGTTCCCATTGACGGTTTGACACCAGACTCCCCACAATATCCACTCAAACGACAGTTTTTTTATATTTACAAGAAACCAATGAGTCCTACTGTTAAAGCTTTCTTGGACTACCTCAAATCAAGCGAAGTGCAGCAAGTAATTGAACAAAATTAATCTTAGAGAATGTTTTAAAAGTATCTAATGACACCATAGCCTTTGAAAAACCCTCTTAAAAAGCAGGGCTGTTTCATTTTTTGGAGAAAATAAGTTTAGCTCACAATATTGTAGGGGCACGGCAGTGCCGTGCCCCTACGACTGCCTCAAATTTGAACGAAAAAAGAAGACTACTACCTGTCTGCACAAGCAAGATGCCGTAAGGCGATGCAATTTGCTCTGGTGCAGCAGAATCGCTTATTGTATATATTCGGTATCCAGTTAAATTAATATTTTCTGTTGTGGCTAGAATTCGAGAACCACTCGCTAGTTTATTGCTATACCATTCCTTAAAGTGGTCAGTCGTAGCTCCAATGCTGCATACTTACTTTCGAGGACTAATTCACGGGATCGAAAATGTCCCCATTGAAGACCCATTAATAATAGTCAGCAACCACGCAAGTAACTATGACCCTCCGATTATTTCTAATTGCGTGCGTCGTCCCGTAGCTTACATGGCAAAAGAAGAATTATTTCAAATTCCTGTTTTCAAAAAAGTTATCGACTTGTGTGGTGCATATCCAGTCAGTCGTGGAAGTGCAGACCGTCAAGCAATTCGTAGTGCGATGAAGTTTCTCGACGAAGGATGGGCAGTCGGTTTGTTTTTACAAGGAACTCGCACAATTGACGGACGCATTACCAACCCAAAACGCGGTGCAGCTTTGATTGCCGCGAAAGCGAAAGTACCTTTATTACCAATATGTTTGTGGGGTACGCAGGAAATCGAGAAAGGGGGCGTAATCCCTCGTCCGGTTCCAGTTACAGTTAGAATTGGTCAGTTGATTGATGCACCGACTTCTACCAATAAAGACGAATTAGAAGCAGTGACGCAAAAATGTGCTCAAGCGATCAATTCGCTCCACGATTTGGGAAGATAAGAAAATTCATGCCATAGCATAACTTGCAAAGATTAGAAAATCTACTTAAAGGAAGTAGCAAGTAGATGAAAATTTACGTAGATTTATGATCGTTCAGCGAATAGCCCTTGAGATTTACAGGAATCAATATTTGTATGGATGGCTTAGAAGCTGATGATTTGCGATCGCGTAGCGACTCGGAACGAGTATCGCGTCCTCAAGGACTCCCGTTAGGATTAGCACGCTTAAGTAATTTAGCTTTAATCCGCTTTTTACTTTTTGTGGCTTCGGGTTGGGCAGCTGTCCAACTACTTGCTTATTTTGAATCGGTTATTGTTATTTTTGCATTTGCGGCAATTTTAGCTTTTTTACTTAGCTACCCGGTGCAATGGTTGCGGCGTTATTTACCTCATAGTGTCGCAGTAATTTTAGTTTTCTTGTTTAGTATCGTTCTACTTGGTGGATTAGCAATTACTGTTGGGTTAACTATTTTGTCCCAAGGACAACAGTTAATTAATAGTGTCACTAATTTCTTGAATTCTTTGATACCGCTATCCGAACAGTTGGAAGCTTTTTTACAAAAACGAAATATTCAAATTGATTTAAGTGTGTTTGAGGAACAATTGCGAAATCAAGCAATATCCTGGTTGGCAAATAGTTTAATAATATTTCAAAGCTTTATTACAAATTTTGTCACATTTATTTTCATCGCCGTTGTTGCATTTTTTATGCTACTCGATGGTGAAAAGCTTTGGCTACTTATTATGAAAGCTGCGCCCAAATCGCGTCGAAGGAAAATAAATAATGTTATTAAACGTAGTTTTTTAGGTTTTTTTCGCGGTCAGTTAATATTAACTTTATTTTTGACAACTACGACTTTTATAGTTTTTGTTTTATTACAAGTACCTTTTCCCTTAGTTTTAGCGGTAATAGTTGGAATTTTAGATATAATTCCGGGAATTGGAGCAACTTTGGGAGTTGCTGTTATTACTTTAATCGTACTATCGCAAAGCGTTTGGTTAGCGTTAAAAGTATTAATAGCTTGTATTATTTTGCAACAAATTCAAGATAATTTGATTTCACCACGAGTCATGCAAGATGCACTCAACCTTAATCCTGTAGTCGTATTTTTTGCTTTATTAGTTGGTGGTAGAGTCGCTGGATTGTTAGGAATTTTTATTTCCATTCCAGTTGCAGGTGTACTTGTGTCTTTGTTTGAAATCGATGAGATGAAAGCTGAAGTTGAAGAGTAGGGAGTGGGGAGGAGCGGGTTTACCAGTATCTAAGCGCGAAAATAGAAATCTTAAAACCCGCCCGTACAAGAGTTAGTCCATGTAGAGACGCGAAATTTCGCGTCTCCAAAGAGTTAGGAGTTGGGAGTTAGGAATTATAAAATTAAGATAAAATTATTATTAAGCGCGTAAAAATCAGAAGTTATGCCAGATATTAGAGCCGAATTAACCCAAAATATTGATGAAGCCGAATGGGATTGGTTAATCCCTCACGTACAACGAGATGCGGTGATTGTCGTATCCTCGCAGATTAATTTAGTCGATGTTGGTGTTGCGATCGCATCCGACAATATCCCAGAAGTACAAACCTTGATTGATGATGCTTTACTTGCTAAACCTTCTAACGAGCAAATGGGACAATGGAACGTTAACCGTACTAAACGTTTCAACACATTGATTGTACAGCCTTATGTATTAGTACAGGAAAAGGGGAGTAGGGAGTAGGGAGTAGGGAGTACCCCTACTCCCTTCACTGTTTCGGCTGTTCCCCTTTTGCCCCAGTGTAACCAGTTGCTAACCAAACAATAGAACGAACTCCATCGCGGACGCTTTTTTCAATCGGTTCGGGAGTACTGCCTGAAGGTACTGGTACTGCTTTAAAATCGATTCCCCGACTACCCAAAATTATCTCACCGATAACGCTAGCACGTCGCATGTGATAATCAGAAGTTACTAAATATACTTTATTTATTCCGCGTGCTTCGAGTTCATCGACAAGCGTGGTAAAATTTGTGACAGTATCCACCGCATCATAGTCGAGATGCAGCCGTTTCAAATCGACTCCTTGTTTGGCGAAAACCTGTTTAGTTGGGATTTTAGGGCTACCACCAGAAATCCAAATTGGTATACTTGGATGGTTGTGGGCAAATTTGGCCGTAAATTTTTCGCGTTCTAATCTTTCCGTAGAACCCCCTAGTACTAAAATTGCTTGAGGTTGGTGAAATTGACTTTTAATCTCTTTGTAACCCCACAGGAAAATTAGCGGTAGGGCAAGAATTGAGAAGCGGGAAACATAGGGAGACAGTAACTTATTCAAGGTTCTATCACTTCTGTTGCTTATATAAAAATTTTCTCTAAACAAGATTAATTATGTAGATTAGCAGCTATCTGTAAAAATATATCTAGATACAAATCAAAAATATTTGAGGATTTTTGGCGATCGCTATCCAATATTACAAAGGATAGTTTTAGATTCCCTTAACCCTCGTCTGCAAAAGGGGGCTTAAAGGTTCCCCATTTTCTAGTGGTTTTGACGGGGTAATAATTCATCCCAAAAGCCATGCCATAAGATAGTTTGAGGTAATCATCTATAACAAATAATTGCCCGAATGATATATCAAAAATTTATCTATGGGCACAATGCACCTTGAATTGTATCCGCTCTACAAACAAATACAAAGGTTTTACCGCTACTTTATTCAGTTTTTGAGTGGGACCGGCCAGGATCGAACTGGCGGCCTAGCGCTTAGGAGGCGCTCGCTCTATCCAACTGAGCTACAGCCCCGTATAACTACTACTATTTATCATGATAATAGCAGTTTTAGCCAGAATGCCAGGAGTCATTCCAAGGGCTGCCGCCTATCTCTAATCCACACAGATTACTATGTGCCGTCAGGATAGTTTTATTTTTGCCGCTACTTAATTCGCGCAGTTCTAAAGATAACTGCCCTTGCATAGTATCGGCACAACAAAAAATCAAACCGTTTTCAGTCGGGGCACGCAAGGGAGTTCCCGGTAAGTCGGTTGTGCCAATTAATTCAATTTCATACTCTGAATTTCGCGCTTGCATCTGCCAACGTCCCCAAGGCGACATATTCCAGGTAACTTGGGAATTCCAAGGCACAAACTCGTAAAATTTGCCTTGGTAGTGGATGCCAATCATCGCCACCGATTCCATCCACCACAATACACCACGTCTACCACCACCAGCAGTTAGCGCTAAATCGGGTTCGTTATCAAAGCTGTTGCAATTTAGCCAAAACCACTTTTTCGGGAACGCACCACCCCAGTTTTTTTCACCGTAAGCAGGAACGTTGGTAAATTCGTAACGCTTGCCATTCCAATCAATCCAGCCAGTTGCCAAGCCGTGTGCCATCAAAATTTGCCATCCCGGTTCAAAAATTTGTAAAGACGACAAAAAACCAGCCGTTGATTGCTGCCTACTTCCGCGATTGCCCCAGCCATATATTGGTTCGATTTTATATTGCCAGCGGCAGTAATTACCCGTACCTGGGTCGTGGATTGTCCCTTGATTTAATGTTGCTGTCGCTTGATAGCCGGATTGAACGTGGTACTCAAACTCATGGGGAAGTAAATAAAGCGGTGGAGTTGACAGATTTGTTTTTCCCCAATGTCCGAAAGCAAGTGTTTCTGGACTTGCCCAAAATTTATTCACGTCGGGAAAAGTTCGGCATAAATACTCATCATTGGCACCGAGAATTTGGGCTGCACCACCACTATGAAGTTTTCCTCCAATCGGGTCTTCGATGGAGTACATAAACGCAAAAGTTTGTTTTTGTTCAGGCAAGGTAACGCGGTAGTACCAACCCTCAAAAAAACGGCGACTACTTTTATCCCAGTGATAGCCACTGTGAGGTGTTTGGATTGACAGAAGCGAGTTTGTAAGAGTCGATAACATGTATTTGTTTGGCAGAATATTCCCGAAGTTGAGGGAGTAGAGAGTAGGGAGTAGGGAGTAGGGGGTAGGGAGTCCGAGGGGGGTACATTCTATTTTACTTGGGATCTT
>CAXTCQ010000137.1:0-21434 GCA_964242965.1 uncultured Calothrix sp.
GGATAAGGTGTAACATAATATGCGTCGATTCGTTGTTATATGCGTAGGGGCACAGTATTGCTGTGCCCCTACAGGTGTCATTACTAGTTAACCGGACATAATGTCACGTCAGGATAAGGTGTAACATAATATGCGTCGATTCGCCGTTATATGCGTAGGGGCACAGCATTGCTGTGCCCCTACAGGTGTCATTACTAGTTAACCGGACATAATGACAAGGTGTAACATAATATGCGTCGATTCGTTGTTATATGCGTAGGGGCACAGCATTGCTGTGCCCCTACTAATTAACCGGACATGATGTAACGTCAGGGCAAATGATGGGTCTAGACGGTTGTTGTCAGTAAAGATTGAATCCTCGCTGGGGTCAAATCCTGGACATTACAAAATACAATATCCGCACCTGCATCAATCAACATTTCTGCATATGCATTGCGTCGAAATGGAATTTTCTGGACGTGGGGAGGCAACACACCCACAGCAACCCACTTGCGCTGAGGTTGGAGCGATCGCGCTTTCTCAATCGTATACATATCTGCTACCGTATCGCCTACGTAAAATACTGTTGACAAAGTATCCTTGCTTTGTGCAAATTTTTGAATCGTATTAAAAAGCCCCGTCGGGTCGGGTTTACCCGGTGCATCTTCCATCGCTATCAAAACAGGTGCTTGCAAACCCAACCTATCCTGCAAAACATATGTCGCCGAAGTGCGAGTCGCACCGCTAAAAAATCCCCACAGTAACCCAGCTTCGGTAAGTGTTTCTAAGTATTGTGGTTGTAATAATAACGGCTCGTCGCAGATATACCCAGTGAGATTGTTCGGGTCAGTACCGCGATAGCGCGATTGAAAAAATGCAACAATGGTGTCGTAATTGAATCGAAGATGCTCGCGTGGCTGTCCTTGAGTTTCAAAATATCTGTAAATCAATTCCTGCGAAGCTTCCCAGTCGTTATTCCAAATGCCTTCAGATTTCAGTTTATCGATATCTACGGGTGTAGGATGATACGCTTGTGTAAAATGCTCGACAGTATCGGCTAATGCACGACGATAGGAACCCGATACATCGCGGATAACTCCATCGATATCAAAAACAACAATTGCGGGTGTTAAAGATTGTTCGGTCATGGAATGTGTGGCTGTGTGAGTGAATAAAATAATTGGGGCTTAATTGGCAGTTGTACGAAAATAACGCAATCTGGGTTGGAGACAAGAAAAAATGTACCCCGAATAACTTTACCTTTAACCTTTTACAGTTTGTTGTGGTTAATCCCGCATTATTAATTTATTCACGCGGCGAGAATTGAGTTAAAATAAGCGATTGCAACGCTACTTCGACACAAGTGGCTTCCGAATCGTAAGTTAAATAATGCCCGGATATATCCCGGAGGTGTGATTGACCAAGTTTATTCTGAAAATTCTCTGGTTAGACGAGAACGTCGCTTTGGCAGTCGATCAAGTCGTTGGTAAAGGTACCAGCCCTTTGACTAAATACTTTTTTTGGCCCAGGAATGATGCTTGGGAAGAACTAAAAAAAGAACTTGAGTCAAAACACTGGATTACTGATGTAGATAGAGTCGAATTACTCAACAAAGCTACAGAAGTCATCAACTACTGGCAAGAAGAAGGCAGAAATCGCCCTATGGGTGAAGCTCAAAACAAGTTCCCCGAAGTTACCTTCACAGGTAGCGCTTGATTTTCTGTTAGGTATTGCAACCGCGTAGCGTAGGCATCCTACCTGCGCGGATAATTGCATAGCTCTTAAGAAACACAGGGGAAAGGGAAAAGGGGAAAGGGGAAAGGGAAAAGGAATAAACTTGTGTTTCTTCCATTCGTTGGGGGAGCGTTCGTTGCGCCCCTTGGGCGCTTATATCTTACACTTACCTAAGTGCGTAATATTTTTTATACTTATTGTACTTAAGCTTTGCTATACGTATAAATATTGACGCTCATGTTACGCAGTCACTAATTTGACATAGATGCCCGACAGGGATTGTAAATCCCTGCCTAATAGCGAAAATCCATGTTTATTTGGATTGATAATCATAAGTATTGGTACAAGATATGATATCGGGAAGGACAATTAATTTTCTGGAATACTTTAACTATTTTAGAGGGATTCCATCCCAAATCCTTCTCAAATCCCAAAGTTTAATGGTTTTATCCTTGCTGCTGCTGGCAATCAGTTGTGCAGCATCAGAAAAACCAACTGCAACATCAGTTAGCGAATCGTCATGACCGCTAAGTGTTGCGATTTCTTCAAAGTTGCTAACTTGCCAAAGCTTAATTGTTTTGTCTTTGCTGCCACTAATTAGTATTTCTCCCGTAGAATCAAAAGTTAACCCTGTCACCGACCATGAATGATTTACAAGCGTAGCTATTTCCTTACCCGTATCTACTTCCCATAATTTAATCGTGTTATCGTCGCTACCAGTAGCCAGGATTTTTCCATCCGGACTAAACGCAACTGCTAAAACTGCCCATGTATGACCGGCAAAGATACGACAAGGGTAGTTTTTTAATCCGGGATTCCACAAGCGAATTGTTTTGTCGAAGCTAGCACTTGCTAAAAAATTGCCGTCGGGACTGAATGCTAAAGCGCTAATCTGTAATTGATGACCTGTTAGCGTACATATCTCGGTTCTCGTCTCGACATTCCACAACTTCACGGTTTTATCCCAACTCCCGCTAGCGAGAATTCCATCAAGATTAAATACAATCGATTTGACTGCGCGTGTATGTCCAGTTAAAGTACCAATTTCTTGAAATGCTGCATCCCAAAGCTTAATGGTCTTATCGTCGCTTGCTGTGGCTAATATATTTCCGTCGGGACTAAAAGCGATCGCACTCACTGCTTGCGAATGTCCAGTTAAGGTATGTAAGACTTCTTTCCGGTTCAAATCCCAGATGGTAATGGTTTTGTCGTTATTACCACTAGCGAGAATGTTACAGTTGGGGCTTATGTAATTTAATGCTAGAGCATTCGCAATTCCTCCTTTAATTCCCGCACCTACCTTGAAGGTGTGCAAACAGTCTAACTCTTGATTTCGATTTTTGGGTTTTGTAGTTGAGTCGATTGACAAACCCATCGCTTGCATCACCTCATCAACCGATTGAAAGCGATTATTAATATCTTTTTCCATTAGTTTGTCAAGAATATTACTCAGTATGCAGCTAACTTTGCTTTGTAAATAATCTCGCCAAACCCATTTAGTATTTGCTATATCAATTAAATAAAACGGAGAAATATGGGTAAGTAAGTAAATACAAGTTACTCCCAAGCTATAAAGGTCACTTGTAAATATGGGTTTTCCTTGGGTTTGTTCCGGTGCGGAATATTCCGCATTGGCGATGGTAGTATTATTTGTTGTTGCGAGTTGAGATGCAGAAAAGTCAACCAAATATAAATTACTTGCTTTTAAATTAAGATTTTGATGAATAAATATGAGATTTTCTGGTTTAATATCGCAGTGAATTAAATTTTGACTGTGGATAATCTTTAAAGTCGGTAAAATCGCTGTGAGAATTTGCCAAATTTGAACTTCGCTAAAAACTCCTTGTTGTTCGAGTTGAGTATTTAAATTCACACCCTCGATATATTCTTGTACGAAGTAAAAATAGTTTTCCGCGTGAAAGTATGCTTGCAACTTGGGAATTTGAGCGTAATTGCCTAATTTTTGCAGTATTTTGGCTTTTTGCTGTAAATCTTCAAGCTGTTGATGTTGCAATGATATTTGTTGAATAACGCAAGGTAACGGAGGAGAGTGACTTTCATCAACAGCCATAAAAGTTTGAGTAAATCCCCCTTTGCCAATTTGTTTAAGTAAACGGTAATTTGGGTTTAATTGTCTCAGCATAATTGTTTTAAGGGCTATCAGATCCCCGACTTCTTTAAGAAGTCGGGGATCTAACCCTCACGACTTGTCATAATTAATGAAATGAACCACGAAGGACACAAAGAACACGAAGGAAGAAAGAAGGAAAAGAAAGAAAGAAAGAAAATATTGAAGGTTCACCCCTCGTATTTAATCTGGCAAACCAATACCATTAATTTGTTCAAAAATTCGATACTGCTTTTTAAAAAGCTAATACAAACTCAATATTACTTATCAGTTGGAAACTCAATACTCACGGGTATAGAACCATTGTGTTTTGCCTGCGGTACAGTAACTGGCATTCTCGGATAAATCGGTTGCGTTGTTTCACCCTGCTTGCTAGCAGATTGATTCCATAAAATCATCGACAGCAAACCATCAACCAACCCGTTGGTACTGCCATTGCCACCACCAACAAGAATATCAGGTATCAAACGGACATTACTAGAGCCAATAATTTGCATCATTTGCATCGCTGTATAACCATGTTCGCCTAAAGCTTGTACACCAGCTTGATATGTTTCTGCTTTCGCATTACCTGTAGCGCGGATACCTTCAGCTTCACCAATCGCTTTCAACTTGATTGCTTCTGCTTCACCCGTTGCTTGTTGGATTTGCGCGTTAGCTTGTAACTCGGCAATTGTTACACCTTGTTCGGACTTGACTAATTCTTGCTGAATATCAGCTATAGCTGTTTCCCTGACCAATTGCTGACGCTGGGTTTGTGCCATTTGCTGAACTTCGTAGGTCTTGCGTTGTTCCTCAGCAATTTTACGGTCTGTCAGCGTATGCATTAATTCGTCGGGCGGAATAATCAAACCAATCAACGAATCTACCGCTTGAACATCGTAAGCACGCAATGCAGATTTCACATATTCGGAAGCTTCAACTTGGCGATCGCTTCGGGCAATCAAGAAGTCTAAAATAGTATACTCTTGAGCCGAGTTGCGGAAATAGTTACCCACGATGGGACGCAAAACCTGATCGATGACGTTTTGCATCGAACCTAAGCGCGAAATTACTTTCGGTGCATCCGATGCACCAATATGGATGATTTGAAATACCTCTAAATCAAAGCTAAAACCGTCAAATGACAGCAGTTTCAGCGCCTGCAAATTCGTATCGTAGCCGTGCTGTCCGGTAATCCTATCGGTAAAGTTTAATACTATATTTGTTGTCGGTACTAACTCAACTTTCATCACCTTGGTATTGAGTGGATGTTTCCCAGGATACAACGGCTCTACCCAAACGCCCTTATGTCCTTGGTTGACCAAATTGCCGTGCGTGAAAGCTGCACCGCTAACATCTTCGTGTTCTTTACCCACGAAGGAAATTACTACACCTACATAACCGATGGGAATGTCGGTCATCGGTACTTGTTCGATATTTACTAACCAAGGATTAAGGTTCCACGAACCCGATAATAACACCTGTTCTTGCAAACCCCGCTGTCCGCCAGCATCAATAAATTTCTGACCATTTTGGAAATTATCATGTCCGCCGATAGTACGTCCAGCGATTTCACCTGCGGCAATCGATGAACCATCTAAAGTAGTCACAATCCCAACTTTTTCTGCTGCGATTTGATGAACGTGCAACTGTTCGGGACGCATCCCGTGTTGGCTAGCATTATTCGCAGTAATCACTTTAAATAAAGCCGTATTAATGCGGTAAGTACCTGCGGTCAAGAAACCAACTTGCCGTCCTTTTTCTCCACCGTGCGTCAGAAACTTGCGTGCATCTTGATAATTATCGCAATCGACGATTTTACCCAAAATCCGTTCGGGTGGAATCGATGCACCATCTGCCGCAACAATCAGCGCAATTTCAGCTTGGGGAATCACGATTACAGCCTCTTTTTTGACAGCAAACTGCCAAGGAGAGTAACCCCAATGCCATCCCGGTGCGAGAGTATCCGCTTGCAAACCGGCTTCCCCATTCAGGGCAATTAATCTACCTGCGGGAAGTCCCTTACCTCTAATCGTAAATTTTTTGACAACTATGCCGACCTCGCGTTCCCCAATTACTACTAACCCACCGAAGAACAGTGGCACAAATATCGCTAAACCACCAACTACAACGATGGGTACAATTGCCCAAGGTATAATTTCTGCTTGCTGCGTTGCTTTTAGTTGGGTTACTAGGGGTTTTGGTTGCGATACTTGAATTGAAGTTGCTGTAGTAAGTCGGCTGGTATTATTTATTTCAAGTTGACTTGCTTTGACAGATTCAATGCTACCTGCTATTGCTAAACTCGCTATAACTGACGTTGCAAAACGAAAAATCTTATTTACCTTGCGCTGACTCGAAGCAAGCTGTAAAGCTTCCATGATTTTTGCCACTCCCGGCATAATTGTCTAATGTGTAACTTCACTTTCTAATTGATGGATTTCGCAAAGTTACTGGAATTTATTGATTCTATATATTTCTCGTCAGGAATAACATCCTCGACTTTGCAGCAGTTGTCGGGGATCTGGTTTTTGCGGCACTACACAAATCCCATATTTCCCTAAAATACCTCTCTCAGTACTATTACTGAAGCGGGAGATGTAAATAAAGTGCAAAAATATCGATAACGGCTATGTAATACGATTTATCAATCACCAATAGTCAGCGGCAAAAATTAAAAGCTTTGTATAAGCGGCGACATATTTGGCGAGCAAATGCTCGAAGCTTGATTTTACTTTACTAGTCTTCCATGTATAAGCGATCGCGTAAATTTTACTGACTGGGGAATGCATCACTATGAGCCAAATTTTTGGAGAATTTATTGAAAAGCCGTCTAGTAAAGAAAGGTTAACTTTAGAATTCTTACCTGATTCGATTTCAGTGAAAGATTTCTGGCGTAATAATGATTTATCTGCAAATTTTATTGCTGATTTTTTAACAACTTTCGTTGCTAAAAATGATAGTACTAAAGTAAATTTGCAGCGACAAGCGGAAATCAAAAGTGCTACGAGCTATATTGCTAACGAACTTTTGGAAAACGCCGTTAAGTATTGTCATATAGCTTCGCAATTACCGATTACCATCAAGTTGTATTTAGAGCAAAATAAAATTAGATTTTTGATTACAAATAGTCTTAGTCACTTACGTGCTGCTAATTTACAAGGTGTAATCTATCAGTTATCAAATTCTAATCCGGCAGACTTCTATATCAATCAGTTAGAAAAGAATGCTGATGATGAATATAGTCTAAAATCGGGATTAGGATTTTTAAGCATGATAAATGATTATTCAGCTAAACTTAGTTGGAAATTCGATACTATCCAAGAAAAGCCACAAGTCATGACCGTAACAACAATGGTCGAATTAACACTTTAAGTAATAACAAACAAAAATAATCGAATTATAATTCGTCAGTTGTAATCGGTTATTTGTAAAATATTTGTTTGTGTTTATTTCTTATTTAGTGGTTAATTACTTAATAATTTTTAATAATTTGTTATGTATGTTATTTTAATGGTAATTCAATAGGGGTATGGCTATACCCCAACGACAGAAATAAATATACAAGTATAATTACTGAAGCTGAATCTATTAATCAAGTGCAATATAGTGTATTAGATTGATGATTGAGTATTAACGATACGAATTATGAAAATGAATCTGGATTTCTACTATTTAGCGCATAGCAGGAAAACCTAATTAAATCAAAAAGATGTGTAATAAAAACATCAATGTAGCTTAATCCTTGAAACTCAGGATAATTTTATAAATTCTCGACTGGAATACATTAATATGGCTCAAATATTTGGATACTACGTTGACAAACCACTTAGCCAAGACGAATTAAGCTTGAGATTTTCGCCGTCTTCGATACCAATTAAAGACCGTTGGCGAAATAATGGTTTGTCGGCAGATTTTATGGCAGATTATCTGACTGCTTTTTTTCCAAAAGATGATAGTGACCCTAGTACGCTGCAAAGACAAGTAGAAATCAAAAGTGCAGCTAGCTATATTGCAAACGAGTTACTCGAAAACTCGATGAAGTATTGCGACTCTAGCGTTCGATATCCAATTAGCATTCAGCTTCAACTCGATGCCGACCAAATTCGGTTTTTCGTTACTAATAGTATTGATAAATCATCGCTAGATAATTTCAAAAGTTTTATTGAAGAGTTAATTGTCTCCGACCCAAGCGATATGTATTTTCAGCAGTTAGAGAAGAATGCTGAAAACGAAAACAGTACTAGTTCGGGATTGGGACTATTGAGTATGATTAATGACTACTCAGCAATGCTTGGTTGGAAAATATACACTACTCAGGAAAAGCCAGAAGTAACTGCCGTTACTACAATGGTACAGCTAACAATCTAAAACCCAAATCAAAAACTCACTTCAAGTATTATCAATTATGGAAATCGCAGGCGAAAACTACAAAGTTTGTTACGATACTAATTCAGCTAGCATTAATTTTCATGGTAGTTTGCGGCTGAATGGGATGGAGGAATATTCAGCAATTTTGAAAATGTTGACTGACGCTATCGAGAGTAATCCACCAAGACTAACTGTAAACTTGATGCATCTAGATTTTTTGAATAGTTCTGGTATTACGATGCTATCCAAGTTTGTGATTGGAATGCGGGGTAATCAAGGAGTTCATATGATGATATTAGGTTCTAATGCAGTACCTTGGCAAAGTAAGTTATTAAAGAACTTACAGCGATTGATGCCCAATCTTAATCTCAAACTTGTGTAAATTATTTAATATTAATTTACATGTTTTAGTTACTTGGGTTGATACATATATCAGCCCTAATTATTTTATCAATGCAAATATATGAAAGAAATTAAAAATATTTTCCGTCCGGCGATCGCGCTTATGAATCGCCTTCAATATCCACAAAAATTTTCCCTAATTAGTTGTATATTTGTTCTGCCATTAAGCTTATTAATGTACTTACTAATATCCGAAATTCAAACGCGAAACGATTTTGCACAAAGGGAGATAAATGGTAACGCATATCTTCGTCCTTTGCGACAACTTTGGTCGGATATTCCCAAATTGCAGGTGGCAAATAACAACAATTCTCAGCAAGCTAACGAAGTCAAGCAGTTACAGTTAAAAATTAATCAGCAGATTGAGTCATTGGCAACAATTGACAAAAAACTTGGTAAGGGATTAGAAACTACTACTAAATTTAATGCTTTACAGCAAGCTTGGTTAGAATTACAAAACAAGCAAGATACCAATATAGATAAAAATCCGGCATATCAATCAATCCGTCAACAAGTTGATGATTTAAGAAATCATGTAGGCGATAAATCTGACTTAATACTTGACCCGGATATTGATAGCTATTACTTGATAGATGCAACGCTACTGAAGCTACCAGCAATGCAGCAAGTACTAATTAAAGTCCAATTATTAACTCAAAAAATTATTCTCAATAAGCAAGATTCGCTTGAAGAAAGAAGGCAGTTAATTGAAATATTAGGGAATTTGAAGTATCTCAATCAAGACCTGAAAAAAAATATGGAAAAGGCTTTGAAATATCGGGCTGATTCGCAACTAGATATAAAGCTCAAACCAAGTCTAAATAATTTTACAAATACTATTGATTTACTAACTGATACCGTAGTTCCGCTAAGTGGTAATAATGATATCGTTAATGCAAAAAATTTTTCGATTGCAGCCGAGCAAAATTTACAAAAAAGCTATTTACTTTGGGATAAAGCATCTGTCGAACTAGATTTACTCTTACAAAAGCGAATTGATGGTTTTGTCCACAAACAAATATTAATGTGTCTTTTTGTCTCAATTATATTAATTGTTATTTTATATCTGTTTATCGCTTTTTATCTAGGTGTGAAACAGACAGTTTCATCTTTAAGCATTGCATCCCAGCAAATGATTAATGGAACCGTTACCGAAACTATTACTTTAGATAACCGAGATGAATTAGCAGAAGTCGTTCAATCATTTAATAATATTGCGTTAGCTTTGGTCGGGGCAAATCAAGAAGTTAATCTTCTCAACCAATGCTTAAAAGATGAAAACCTCCGCATGGGTGCAGAGTTAGAAGTTACTAGCCGACTGCAACAAATGATTTTACCCAAAACTCAGGAACTAGCTAAAATTACTGATTTAGATATTGCCGGGTTTATGCTTCCTGCTAGCGAAGTGGGTGGTGATTACTACGATGTTATTTACCACAATGGTCATGTCAAAATTGGTATCGGTGATGTCACTGGTCACGGTTTAGAAAGCGGTGTATTAATGATTATGGTGCAAACTGCTGTACGTACATTGCTGGAAAGTAATGAAACCGACCCGAAAAAATTTCTGGATATTCTCAACCGTACAATTTATCAAAATGTACAGCGAATGAATTCGGATAAAAATATGACGCTTTGCTTACTAGACTATCAGGATGGCAAAATACGAATATCCGGACAGCATGAGGAGATATTGGTTATTCGTCGTGGTGGTTTGGTGCAACGAGTAGATACAGTTGATTTAGGTTTTCCGATTGGTTTGGAAGTGGATATTTCCAATTTTATTGGTTATGCAGATATTCAATTATATCCTGGTGATGTGGTTGTACTGTACACCGATGGGGTTACGGAAGCTGAAAACTTAAAGGGTGAGTTGTACGGTTTAAAACGACTGACACAAATTATTAAGGAGAATTGGCAGAAATCGGCTGAAGATATTAAGCAAGCTGTAGTAAATGATTTATATGAATATATAGGACAGCAGAAGCTTCTGGATGATATTACATTAGTAGTTTTAAAACAGAAGCAGATACAAGTAACTGCGTATACAAAGAAAGTTATTGAAGAACAATCAAAATTCTATATAGAATCAGCCGAAGAATTAGCACTAAGCTAAATATTTATAATAAGTCTTTAGCTAAATATTTTTTTAAACCAGACCGTACCGAGTTATGAAAATTACTATCAAATCATGAAAGACATTTTATTCACTTTCAGAAAATTAGTTGTAACTCAACTAATGCCAGTAATTACAGTTGCCGTCGTTATTAGTATGATGTTAGTTGCATCTGTAGGTTGGAATGTGTGGAATATGTCTAATGATTTTAGAAGTGTTGTTACCACAGAATTTCAAATTCAAAACTTGAGCGACCAGATTATTTATCTTGATGAGGTTCTTACTATGTCTGCTAAAATGGCTGCAAGTACAGGAGATTTGCAGTGGGAACAACGTTATCAAAAATTTGAGCCAGACTTAGATACGGCAATAAAACAAGTCTTAAAACTTGCTCCGGAAGCATATAGTAGTAGTGGAAAAGAAACTGATTCAGCTAACATGAAGTTAGTGAAAATGGAGCAACAATCCTTTGAATTAGTACGTCAACAAAAAACAAAATCAGCTCTAAATTTACTATCTAGTCAAGAATATACTTATCAAAAACAAATTTATGCTGATGGTATGAGTAAGTTGACCACTGCATTAGAAAAAAGAATTACATCTAATTTAGAGAATTATCGCTTAAGTTTATTTTGGTCGAGTCTATTTAGCATTATTAGTTTTCCTATTTTATTGTCTGCATGGCTAGCAATTTTGGGTTTGGTTAGATGGTATATTCAACAGCGGCAGCAAGGAGAGAAAGCATTGCAAGCTGCTAAATTTGAATTAGAAAAAGCTAATCAAACCTTAGAAAGTAAAGTTATAGAACGTACAAAGCAGTTAGACAGTGCGAGTCAGGAAATTTTCGCCTTGAATGGACGTTTAGAAGATGAAAATATTCGCATGAAGATGGAGTTAGATTTAACTCGTCAGGTGCAAAGGAAAATATTACCAAAACCAGAGGAACTAAGCGAAATTCCCGATTTAGATATTGCTGGCTTTATGCAACCTGCTACTGAAATTGGTGGAGATTATTACGATATTCTTCAGCAAGATGGACGAGTGAAAATTGGTATCGGGGATGTCACCGGGCATGGTTTGGAAAGCGGGATGTTAATGTTAATGGTGCAAACCGCAGTTCGTACCCTTTTGGAAAATAACGAAACCGACCCGCAACAGTTTCTCAATGCACTTAACCGAACAATTTATCATAACGTTCAGCGCATGGACTCTGATAAAAATATGACCTTGTGCTTGCTAGATTATGAAAATGGAAGAGTTCGCATTTCCGGACAGCATGAGGAAATATTGATAATTCGTAAAGGTGGAATGATACAGCGAATCGATACGGTAGATTTAGGTTTTCCGATTGGTTTAGAAAAAGAAATAAGTGAATTTATTGCCTACGCTGATATACAGTTACTTCCGGGTG
Organism: uncultured Calothrix sp.; assembly: GCA_964242965.1. Classification (GTDB taxonomy): domain Bacteria; phylum Cyanobacteriota; class Cyanobacteriia; order Cyanobacteriales; family Nostocaceae; genus JANNFJ01. The sequence continues at coordinate 12,124 of CAXTCQ010000137.1, forward strand.
ATGCGATAGTTTTATATACTGATGGAATTACTGAAGCTGAAAATGTAAATAATGAACAATATGGACTTCAACGGTTAATAAAGATAATTAAGGAAAATTGGCAAGAAGCAGCCGAAGAAATTAAGCAAGCTGTAATTGATGATTTGTGGCAATTTATCGGAGAACAGAAACTTTTAGATGATGTTACTTTGGTTATTCTCAAACACAAGTCTGTTGCTACCGTTACAGAATTGTCGTCTGCCGCACTTTTAAATCATTCGTAAAAGGGGAGGGGTGAAAGGAGAAAGGGGAAAGGGGGAAGAAATTAGTTGTATTTCTATACAACAATGAAGAGGCAGTCGCAATGGAAACAATTCATCACTAACTATACATATATTCTTACTTCCTCACCTTTTCCCCTCTCCCTTTCCCCCCTAATTTATACCATGCCACCAGCAGCTTGAAAACGAGCGCGAGTGCGTTTCAAAGTTTGGTTGGCTTTTATTTGGGCTTGCCGATCGTCAGCAGTGACTTTACCTAAAGCAGCTTGAGCTTCGGTATAAGCACTGCGAGCTTCTTCGAGGTTAATCTTGTCACCGCGTTCGGCACCGTTGACAAGAATTGTTACTTCGTTTTCCTCAACTTCCGCAAAACCTCCCAACAGCGCGATCGCAACCCAATCTTGGTTTTTGCTGGTACGGACGCGCATTACACCTGTATCAAGTGCGCTCAACATTGGTGCGTGTCCGGTGAGGATTCCCAATTGTCCTGTAGTGCTGGGTAAAACGACTTCTTCAGCCGCAGCATCCCAGACAGTTTTATCTGGAGCTAATACGCGAACGGTTAATGTCATAAAAATCTCAACTTAGAGGGAGTAGGGAGTAGGGAGTAGTGAGTAAGGAGTAGCGAGTGGAGGGAGTAGAGGGAGTAGAGGAAGTAGATAAATTCTCTATTTCCTTCCCCCTCTCCCCTTCTCTCCTTCTCCCTACTCCCTACATTATTTTGATTTCATCTTTTCGCCTTTAGCGATCGCTTCGTTGATATCACCAACTAAGTAGAACGCTTGTTCTGGTAAATCGTCAAAATCACCTGCCAAAATCTGCTTAAAGCCTTTGATGGTATCTTCGAGCTTTACATATTTACCAGGAGAACCTGTAAATACTTCCGCAACGAAGAACGGCTGCGACAAGAAACGCTCAACTTTACGCGCACGCGCTACGATGAGACGGTCTTCTTCCGACAACTCATCTAAACCGAGAATCGCAATGATATCTTGCAGTTCTTTATAACGTTGCAGCGTTGATTGTACCGCACGCGCTGTGTCGTAGTGGTCGCTACCAACGATGTCAGGTTGCAACATTGTCGAAGTTGAACCCAACGGATCGACCGCAGGATAAATACCTTTAGAAGCCAAACCGCGAGACAACACAGTTGTACCGTCTAAGTGGGCAAATGTAGTCGCAGGTGCGGGGTCGGTCAAGTCATCCGCAGGTACATATACAGCTTGAATCGAGGTAATCGAACCTTCGTTAGTCGAGGTAATCCGCTCTTGCAGCGCACCTACGTCAGTACCGAGTGTTGGTTGATATCCTACCGCTGAAGGCATCCGACCTAAGAGCGCGGATACTTCCGAACCCGCTTGGACGAAGCGGAAAATGTTATCGACGAACAGTAACACGTCTTGCTTGTTGACATCGCGGAAATATTCAGCCATTGTCAAACCTGACAAACCAACGCGCATCCGCGCTCCAGGTGGTTCGTTCATTTGACCGTACACTAGCGCAATCTTCGACTCGTTGAGGTTGTCTTTGTTGATTACGCCAGATTCAATCATTTCATTGTAAAGGTCATTACCTTCACGAGTGCGTTCGCCCACACCCGCAAACACCGACACACCACCGTGTTGGGTTGCAATGTTGTTAATCAACTCCATCATAATTACGGTTTTGCCGACACCTGCGCCGCCAAATAGACCGATTTTGCCACCACGACGGTAGGGAGTCAAAAGGTCAACCACTTTAATTCCCGTTTCAAAAACCGAAGGCTTGGTTTCCAATTCGGTGAATTTAGGTGCTGCACGGTGGATGGGCAAAGTATCCTCGGCGTTTACAGGTCCCTGGTTATCTACAGGCTCGCCCAGAACGTTAAAAATTCGTCCTAAAGTCGCTTTCCCAACTGGCACGCTAATCGGCGAACCAAGGTCTGTAGCTTCCATTCCGCGTACTAAGCCATCGGTAGAGCTCATCGAAACAGCCCGTACCTGATTGTCGCCCAGCAACTGCTGCACTTCGCAAGTCACGGACTTTTCCTGTCCGGCTTCGTTAGTGCCTTTAATAATCAAAGCGTTGTAGATGGGGGGCATTTTGCCGCCGGGGAACTTCACGTCTACAACTGGACCGATAACTTGTGTAATGTAACCAACGTTTGTTTTTTGTGCGGTGCTGACCATGCTGGGTCCTATTGATTGAAGCTATGTTTCAGAAAAGGGTCACGAGAAGAGGCTTGAGTTCAAGCAATATTCATCTTCCAGATTAGCATTGAACGACCACAGTCTTTGGCATAAATTAATTCTTAAGAACTATAGCTTCGATTAAAAATTGCGTTAAAATCCCAAACAACTTATAATTTGGCATCTGTAATAATTTAGTATTATTGATAACTCAGTAATTAGTAGCTTCCCCAAAACCCGATAAATTGGGCAGAGCTGTTTCATTTTTTCTCGAAAAATCTGGAAGTACTTATTTTTTCGTTTGAATTTAGGTTAGTTGTAGGGGCGGGGTTCCCCCGCCCCTACAATACCGCGTGCTAAACTGATTTTCTCGCCTAATTATATAAACTTTTTAGTTTAAGTTGATTCCAATGTAATTAAATTGACAATATTTTCTCCGATCGCAAAATAAATAAATATTGAAGCGGGGCGCGTGTTTTTCATTGTCAAGCAGGTTTAGTATGGGAGAAAGGGAGAACTCCTCCTTTACTAGTTTTTGAGAATGCAATCGCATTGCTCCCTTGTTAACCTATCCCCCTGCATTTGCCTATGAACTACTTGTCAGCGCGAAAATATTTTTACCAAGAGATTCAGCAGCCTGATGAGTATATCGACTTAGCAAAGGCAGCTTTATACTTAGCACAAGAAGAGTACCCCGACCTCGACCTAGAGGAATATATTAATGCACTAGATACGATGGCATTTGAATTATTAGAACGCTTGCCAGACGAACGATATCCAATGCGCGTAATTCAAAGTATTAATAAATATCTATATGACGATTTAGGGTTTTATGGCAATACAAAAACCTATTATGACCCTCGCAACAGTTTTTTAAATGATGTAATCGAGCGTCGCACGGGAATTCCAATTACATTAGCAGTAGTTTATCTAGAAGTTGCGCGTCGCATTGACTTTCCAATGGTAGGGGTCGGAATGCCAGGACATTTTCTCATCCGTCCGGATATTCCCGATATGGATATTTTTGTCGATGCGTTTCATTCGGGGAATATCATGTTTCCCCAAGATTGTGAGGATAGGTTGAGTCAGATTTACCAACAACCCGTGACATTAAAGCCAGAACATTTAGTCAGGGTGACTAATAGACAGTTATTAGGGCGGATGTTGTCGAATCTCAAGTATGTTTATTTAAATCAGCAGGAGTTAGAAAAGGCATTAGGTGCGGTTGAGCGAATTTTACTGCTATTACCGGATGCCCCTTTAGAGATACGCGATCGCGGTCTGTTATCTTATCAGTTGGGGCGCTTTACGCAAGCTGCTAGCGACTTAGAAAGTTATTTAACTCAGTTACCCAACGCCCAAGATGCTGCGGTAATTCGTCGCTTGCTGACACAATTGGGAAGGAGTAACTGAGTGGTCAGTGGTCATTCTTAACTCCTAACTCCTAACAAAAAAACTCTTAACTCTTAACTCCCTACTCCCCTCATAACCTCTCCGCAATTTGCTTCAAGCGACCTAATTGCGCTTGCATATCTTGAACAGTCCAATTTTGGGCAAACGTTTTGAAACCCCAACTGATAATTGGGTTGGGTATTTCAAACTCAAAGCGATTCAACAAGCAAGTTCCTTTTGCTACGGGTTGACATTCCCAGCGATCGCGTCCTTGAAAATAACCCTCAAACCCCCACACTATCAAACCGGGTTGCCGCTCTACAACTGTAGTATTCAATGTCGGTTTTATTACAGGTATTTGAATGACAAACCGACTCTTAGTACCAACGTCGGTACTCCAATCACCAATAGGTTCGCAGCGTAATGCCGGATTTAACCAACGATGCATTAATGTTTGGTCGGTAATGCAACGCTCAACAACGCAAGCAGAGGCATTAATTTGAATCGTTTGTTCAAAAATTTGAGTTGCTGACATTTTATGATTATTTAATTATTTTGATGTTATATCTGCACTTAGGTTAACTCATAAATACTTTGTAAGAAAGAATTTAAAACATTTAGTTAAGGTATCTTGAGGACAATGATGTATATATTGCAACTTAAGCATAAGTAATAAGACGATAATTTTAATTATTTTGCATCGTAAAAATATAAATCATAAATAAAAAATCGAAAATGTGCTAAACGTATCAATTACCTGTAAGATTTTACTGGTAAATTACACTGCAAGAAATCGATAAAGTTATCGGGGCCGCGATCTGTTTAAAGCAATTCGTGCCTTAATAATTTATTGTGCTTGCAATAACCTAAACATTTAATATCAGAAAACCATGAATGCAACTTGGCAAGACATAACCCAAGTAATGGGATTTGGTTTTTGGATAAGAACCAGGGATTTTTTAGCACAAACGTCACCTAGCTTGGTTGTTAATCAATCGGTTGATTACGTCCAAACGACACTGAATCAGATTGTGAGCTTCCTACCTAACATACTAGGTGCAGTTTTAATTCTGCTGGTTGGCTGGTTGATTGCAGCAATTGCATCTGCGATTGTGCGAGGTCTTTTAAATCGCACAAGGATTGATAACCGTATTGCCGCAAGTCTCACAGGTGGTAGAGATATTCCTCAAATTGAGGGAATTATCGCCAATATAGTATTTTGGGTGATTCTACTCCTAACAGTAGTTGCGGTACTCAATCAACTCAATTTGCAGGGAGCTTCACAACCGCTTAACAGTTTCCTCAACCGAATTGGTCTATTTTTACCAAGCCTGCTTGGTGCTGCTGTTTGGCTGGGTGTTGCTTGGGCAGTAGCGACACTAGTCAAACTGATTACAGTGCGCGGACTTGATGCATTACATATTGATGAACGGTTAAATCCACCGACTCAAGATGCCACAAGTCTGAACCGAGTGTCGCTATCGGAGACGATTGGGACTGCATTGTACTGGTTTATCTTCCTGCTGTTTTTAGTTCCGGTTCTCGATACCTTGGGACTGCAACAAGCATTGACACCCGTACAAGCACTGATTACTCAAATTTTATTAGTTCTGCCGAATATTCTGGGTGCAACGTTGATTGCAGTAGTTGGCTGGTTTGTCGCAAATATCGTGCGACGACTTGTTACCAATTTGCTGGCAACAACAGGTGTAGACCATATGGGTAGCAGATTTGGTTTGAGTTCTGCTTCGGGAACGCAATCGCTGTCGAGCATTATTGGTACGTTAGTATACGTGCTGATTTTGATTCCAGTGGCAATTTCGGCGTTGACTACATTGCAAATTCAGGCTATTTCCGTGCCTGCGATCGCAATGCTGCAACAGGTACTCAATGCTGTTCCGCTCATCTTTACTGCTGCGGCAATTCTAATTGTTTCTTACTTCTTGGCACGGTTTGTTGCTGATTTGGTAACAAGCATCCTCACAAGTATTGGTTTTAACAATATATTCAGCATCATCGGTCTGCCTTCACTGTCGCGTCCTGCTGAATTTACAAGCACTACAGCATCGCGTTTGCCATCGCGTACTCCCTCGGAAATCGTGGGATTTATTGTTTTAGTTGGTATCATGTTATTCGCCACTGTTGCAGCGGTGAATGTCTTGAATATTCCGGCTTTGACGTTATTGGTAACTGGTGTTCTAGTTATTCTCGGACGGATTTTAGCCGGATTAGTAATTTTTGGAATCGGTTTGTTTTTTGCAAATCTAGCATTTAGCATTATCACTAGTTCGGGTAATGCTCAAGCGCGGATTCTAGGTCAAGTGGCAAGAGTATCGATTATTACCTTAGTGTCAGCAATGGCACTTCAACAAATTGGTGTTGCTCCCGATATTGTTAATCTTGCCTTTGGATTACTGTTGGGTGCTCTAGCAGTCGCAATTGCCCTAGCTTTTGGTTTAGGTGGACGCGATATTGCCCGCAACCAAGTTCAAATATGGCTAGACTCGTTTAAAAGTAGAACTTAATGATTTAGTTAGCCCATTTAGAGACGCGAAATTTCGCGTCTCTGATTTCGCGTCTCTGATTTCGCGTCTCAAGTTACTTATAGCGTTTGATTTTAACTTTTTGCTGCAACTCATCTTTAATGCGACTCAATATTGAAGTCTCATCTAGGGTTGCCAAAATCTTATTAATCACTGCTTTCGGACCATCAGTACCCCAAGTCGCACCATTTGCTAAATAAGTCTTTGTCACATTTCCAATGGCATATGTTGAAACACCCGCTACACCTGCTTGGGTAATTGCCACAGTCGCGTATGCTCCCAGCGACAAACCACCTGTAGCAGGTACGCTCATACCGAGTAAAGCTTTTAACGAACTCAAACCTAAATTTGCGAGTAATTCGCTAACACTGATACCGCCCATACCCAGAGCGATTTTTTGTAGCAATTTCACAGCGCCAGCTTCAGACATCGGGATACCGTAGAGCTTCGATAAACCAATAATTAGCACGATGTCAATTGCAGCACCGCTGAGAATATCAATTACTGTAATGGGATTGAGTGCGATCGCAACGGCTTTAGTCATTGTCGCCCGCCAGATTAATTGATTTGCCGCAATTTCGCGGATTGCTAATTTACGCTCGATTAATTGTTCGTTAACGGTATCCGCATAAATCATTGTATTCAGAGCGACTAAAGCTTTACCTTCGCGGTTGAGAATCTCTAGTATTTTCAACTTTAAATCTTCGACTTGAGCATTTCCGGTACGCAACTGCACCCGTCTTGTACCATCGGCACTTTGGATGAGCGATCGCACTACCGGGGAAGCAGCCGACATGACAATTTCCTCTGGGGAAAGTAATTCGCGCACCCGTTCGTCGCGGATTTTGTGGTAAACTGCCATGCGGTCAGCTTCAGGATATTGGTCAACTTTATTAAATACCAATAAAATCGGTTTTCCCCCATCGCGCAATTGCGAAAGCGCATCGTGTTCCAATTTTGTCATGTCACCAGAAATCACAAACAAGATTAAATCGGCTTGTTTAGCAATTTGCTGCGCTAACACTGCACGAGTTTCCCCATCAACTTCATCCAACCCAGGTGTATCGATTAATTCGACCTGCGACTTGCCGATACCCGGAAGCGTCACCCGTAACGCTCGTTCGTTTGTACCAAAAGTTTCTTCGCTAATACTCCAATTTACACTTTGCGCTGAACGAGTCACACCATGCAAAGGTCCCGTTTCAAACACCGTTTGTCCAACCAACGCATTTAATAACGACGACTTCCCGCGTCCTACCATTCCAAAAGCTGCAATTTGTACCACCATGCGGTCAAGTTTCGACAGCATAGTTTCCAAGGAGGTGATTTCGGTTTCGAGTCCCTGCTGTTCTTGAGGTGTTAAATCTATTGCGACTAAATTTCGTAGTGCAGTTTGTGCTTGACGGTAGTTGAGTTCGGTTTGAATTTCGTCAAAGCTGAAAATCGCGCTATCCATTTCTTCTTCCCATACTTGGGAAGTTGGGTTTATTTGGTTCGAGTCTGGGGGTAGCGTTGAATTCATAGCGATTTTTGATTTAGGATTTTTTATATAGATACTTTTACAATGGTAATAATTTTTTTGCAGCGTAAGTTTATCAGCAACCCCAAACAACCGACAATTTTCGTGTGCGAGCTAATCGATGCGGAATATCAAATGACCGCATTTAGGGGTAATAACTTGATTGTGTCCCCTATCTTTCCCCAGCTAAACTTGACCGCACAACAGGTTTTTGACTCGGTTATTTAAAGTGTAATCAAGGCGTGAATTTCTTGAAACCATTGAATTATCTACCATAAAGTCGGACGCTCAGTTAATTTATTCAGTTTATTTTTAATAGATGCTTTTTCTGTTTTTCCAATGAAGTTTTTATGATTTTCTTTCGTATTATCATAATTAGATTTACAACTTTTCATGGATTTCATCGGGCTTTGCTCCACACCGATTAATAAATCCTAGCCTCAAGGTAATAATATGGTTATAGTTACAAATCTTAGGCATGATGGAAATTCAAGATTTGAAAGCATTGATTAAATCAAGTATACGCGAGCTTCTGCAATTAGATATTAAAAAGTTAAAAGGCGTATCGCTGTGTCGCGTAATGGTTTAAAGTAAAAGATGCATTTAGTATTGTATTGACATTGACAAAAGCGCCTGTGCGAAAAATAGTTATTGCCGGTAACTGGAAAATGTTCAAAACTCAGGCGGAATCCCAAGAGTTTTTAAAAGGATTTCTGCCTGCGTTAGAGGAAACCCCCTCTGGACGCGAAGTAATATTGTGCGTCCCTTTCACCGATTTAAACGTATTGTCGAGCAATCTGCATGGCAGTCGCGTCCAGCTAGGAGCGCAAAATGTCCATTGGGAGAAGGATGGAGCCTATACGGGTGAAATCTCAGCATCAATGTTGACAGAAATCGGAGTGCGTTTTGTTGTTGTCGGTCATAGCGAACGGCGACAATACTTTGGTGAAACTGATGAAACTGTGAATTTACGCCTAAAAGCTGCTCAAAAACACGGTTTAATCCCAATTTTATGCGTCGGTGAAACCAAGCAGCAACGCGATGCTGGGGAAGCAGAAAAACTGATTTCCATGCAGCTTCATAAGGACTTGGTAGATGTTGACCAAAATAATTTAATCGTTGCTTACGAACCAATTTGGGCAATTGGGACTGGTGACACCTGCGAAGCCAAAGAAGCAAATCGCATCATCGGGTTAATTCGTTCGCAATTAGACAACCCTAATGTTCCGATTCAATATGGTGGTTCGGTAAAACCAAATAATATTGATGAAATTATGGCACAGCCAGAAATTGATGGGGCTTTAGTGGGAGGTGCAAGTCTTGACCCTGATAGTTTTACTCGAATTGTCAATTATCAGTGAGAGTTAGGAGTTAGGAGTTAGGAGTTAGGAGTTAGGAGTTAGGAGTTAGGAGTTAGGAGTTAGGAGTT
>CAXTCQ010000138.1:0-21356 GCA_964242965.1 uncultured Calothrix sp.
TGCAGCCCAAGAGGTCAAACCAGCTGCCAAAAATGTAGCGGATGCAGTAAAGGAGACAGTTGAGGATGTCAAGCCAACTGTAAAAGATGCAGCAAAAGATACAGCGAACGCAGTCAAGGACGCAGCCCAACAGGTCAAACCAGCTGTTAGAGATGCAGGGGACGCAGTTAGGGAGACAGTTGAGGATGCCAAACCAGCTGTTAAAAATGCAGCAAAAGATACAGCGAACGCAGTCAAGGACGCAGCCCAACAGGTCAAACCAGCTAGCGGAGGCGCGGGATTAGATGAACGACTGCTTGCAGACAATAAGCAGGTGAATACTGGAGATGTTGGCATGAGAAAGATTACTGAGACAAACTCAACCCATTCAGTCCCAGTGGAGATTATCGATCGAACCACCCCTGCAAATACTCAAACATCATCCGATCCCGATAAATTAGACATTCTTTAAAGGTATTGTAGGGTGCGTTACCAAGAGCTAACACACACCCTACGTATCTGTAAGCGCAAAGCGCAGGCTAAGCCAACAAAAATATGCAGGGGTAGTCCTATAGTAATCCTATAACTTACATTTAATAGTTACCTTTCACATACTAGAAAGTAGTCACGTTTTTTTGCTATAAACTAGTCACACTTTTGTCAAATAAAAGTCTTAAAAATCGAGCTATAACTTGATTATTACCATCTCTTAGTACGACCTTACTAAGTATACATAAATTAAATAAATTTATCATCAAAAAATTTAAGTAACCCATTCCTTAGAAAGATGATTATAAAACCACCGGGCATAATGGCAGAGGAATTAGGAATCTTTAAGTATTCTTAGTAACGCTGTAGTTCGTGCTACTTTGGGTACGATGACCGCAGGCTTCCAAGGAACCGCAAAGCGGAACGAAACTTAATTACCCTTAACTCTAAACAACCGCATTCCATTTGCTGTCACCAGCAGAGAACTGCCTGTATCAGCCAAAACTGCAACAGCTAACCCCACGAAACCAAAAGTCCCCAATAATAAAAATAGCCCCTTTGTCACCAGCGAAAAAACTACGTTTTGTTGAATTACTGACACAGTACGACGGCTTAAATCAACTGCATAAGCAAGTTTTCTTAAATCGCTTCCCACTAGCACCACATCCGCAGTTTCCAAGGCAATATCAATCGTACCCAAGGCAAAGCTGATATCCGCAGCAGCTAATGCAGGTGCATCGTTAATTCCATCCCCAACCATTCCAACAACCCCAGTGCTTCTCAAACTTTGGATTGAACTTAATTTATCTTGCGGTAACAATTCCCCACGATATTCCTGAATCCCTACTTCTTTTGCAATTGCAGCAGCAACTGCGTTTCTATCTCCTGTCAGCATTACTAATTGTTTTACCCCAATTCGCTTTAGTTGTCGTAGTGCTTCGCTTGCTTCTAAACGCAACCCATCGGCAAGTGCTAGAGCACCCAAAAATTTTTTGTCTCCCACCAACACGGGGGTTTGTCCGCTTTCTTCAATTTTAACTAGCATCTCTTCAGCTTCTAAGGAAATCGGAACACCAACTTCTTTAAATAGGTGACGATTTCCAACTATATAAGTTTGTTGTCCCAAGGTTGCCCAAATTCCCTGTCCGGGAAATGATTTAAAGTTGTCGGGAGTCGCTAATTCCATCCCCTGTTTTTTTGCCTCTGTGACAATTGCTTTCGCTAAAGGGTGTTCGGATCGCACCTCTAGGGATGCAGCAATTAATAACACCATTTCTTTACTGACTTTACCAATGTCATAAATACCTTGAATAATTGGCAAACCTTGCGTAATTGTACCCGTTTTATCAAACGCAAGAGTATGTAACTTTCCTGCCGTTTCTAGGGCATGACCGCCTTTAAATAATACTCCTTGGCGAGTTGCTGCACCAATGGCACTGACTATGGAAACTGGAGTAGAAATTACCAACGAACAAGGACAGGCAATTACCAACATTACCAATGCGCGGTAAATCCAAACATTAAAAGGTTGAGCAAATACCAAGGGTGGAATTACGGCAATTAAAAACGCTATCAAAATTACAATTGGCGTATAAATTGCTGCAAATTTATCTACCCATTGTTGGGAAGGAGCGCGGCTTTCTTGGGCTGATTCAACAAGATGAATAATTTTAGCTACCGTAGTATCGCTAGCCGCATGGGTAACTTTTATTTCCATAAATCCCGTTTGATTCATCGTTCCCGCATAAACGCGATCGCCGATTGCTTTATCTTCGGGGATTGATTCTCCAGTAATTGGGGATTGATCCACAGCGCTAGTACCGTCCATTACTACACCATCCAGTGCAATGCGCCCTCCCGGACGAACCGTGATGATATCGTTAACTTGCACGCTTTCCACAGGAACGGTTATTTCTTTACCATTGCGTTTGACAGTTGCGGTTGCTGGGGTTAAATCCATCAAAGCACGAATCGCATTGCGGGTGCGTCCAATACTTATTAGTTGCAGGGTTGAACCGAGGGAGAATAAAAAGACGACTAAAGACGCTTCAAACCAGTCACCAAGAATGATTGCCCCAATCACCGAAATACTCATCAGCAAATTCATATCTGCGCGACGTATCCGCAATTCAAATAAACCTGCACGCGCTACGGGATAACCTGCAATAATAATTCCAACCCCGTAAAATATCCGCGCTATCCAAATTGGTAATGCAAGTTTCTGGGCAATTAAACCTAAAACTAATCCGACTCCTGCCAAAATTACACTTTGTCCGCGACGGTTATGAATCCAAAATTGCCAGTTTGTCGCGTCGGGTTTTACTGTAGGTTTCGGATTTTTTTGAGGATGGTTATGTTCGCTATGCTCGTGATGATGGGAATTACTTTCAACAGGCTCAACTGTGTAACCTAAATGCTTAATGCGATCGCATATTATCTCTTCCCCTATAAATTGGGGGTCATACGATAATTGCAACCGTTCTGTTGCAAAGCTAACCGATACGTTCGATACACCTACGAGTTTCTGTAAACCCGCTTCTACACTATAAGCACAACTTCCGCAGTCCATTCCATGAATTTTTGCACTGAAAGTTTTTGCGTCAGCTACATTGACTTGATTATCAGAGTGGTTATCGTGTTCGTGGTTATGGTCGCAAGCTTCGCCATGAGCGTGTTCATGCTTGCGGTCATGAGTATTAGAATGCTCAAGAAAATTAACTGTACTACTCTGGTCAACCGTATAACCCAAGGTTCTAATCCGGTTAAAAATAGCTGATTCTGTTACTCTACCAGTATCATATGAAACCTTAACCTTTTCTGTAGCGAAGCTCACAGCAACTTCTGCGACTCCGTCCAATTGCTGTAAACCTACTTCTATAGTCTTCGCGCAGCTTCCGCAGTCCATGCCAGCGACTCGAAACTGTTGGGATTTGAGGGAAGGTGTTTGACTCATGGGTTTTTGAGAAATTTTAACATTTAGCTACTTACGAAGACTTTAGCACAACAGTTGAATAATTATTCAAGTATTAAATTTACTCATAAAATTGATATAATATAGATTAATAATCATTTTCTCAAATTTTAAAAGTGGTAAAAAAAGCTGTCTCTAAGGAAAACACAGAAAAGTATCAAAATGCTGATGCACCCAAGTGTGATGAGCATTTGGTGCATCTCGAAAATGTGCGTGCATCAATGCCGAAACTTTTGCCCATAGATAAAGCGCAGGACATGGCAGAGATTTTTGCAGTGCTAGCAGACCCAAATCGCTTACGATTAGTGTCTGCGCTAGCTTCACAGGAGTTGTGCGTCTGCGATTTGGCTGCACTAACAAAGATGAGCGAATCTGCGGTTTGTCATCAATTGCGTCTATTTAAAGTGATGCGTTTGGTTAAATATCGCCGTGAAGGTAGGAAGATTTATTATAGTTTAGCAGATAGTACAATTCTTCATCTTTATAATGCTTTGGCGAAAGATTTAGAAGATTCGCATTTTAAATTTTGATAGGGGTTCGAGTTAATGTATTTAGAGTGTTAATAATCTAGTAACCAAATTACGAAAGTTAACTAAATATTTATTAATTGTAATTTATTCTGTTGACAAATACCTACAATTATAGTTCAGGTTTGTTTGAGGACGATATGATTGTTACCCAACGTGCTACACAATTATATGCACAGTCATTACGGGGTGGTAGTGAAAAAGAAGACGGACATGCAAAAGAAGAAGGACATGCAGAATAAAAAACTGAAGTGAAAGCGAATAATTTTCCAATACCTTTGTAGTTAATTGCAGCAGGGAGAGGTTCTGTAATTACTGCGATCGCATTTTGGGTCTTTTATTTATTATCTCGTTGCAAAAGTCCCCATTTAGCAACAGTAGGTGCTTATGGAGAAGAAACTGTAACTTACGAAACAGATACTCAGATTTATTTAGATAACCATAAACAAACGCATGTATCCCCCACCCCGATCTCAGTTGATAAACAGGAATCTTAGTAGCAGTGCCGTTGCCAATAAAACTACCGCAGCCATTATAAATTTATGAGTTAAATTTCCATCCATATTTCATCCTAATTTCATTTCAGTGTGGAAGAATGTTAACTAACAGCTTATTAGGCTTCTGAACTAAATTTCAAAAGCTATGTAGCTATTTCTTCGTGAATATGCGTAAAACACATAGGCGTGACTGTCCCCTCTATTAAAGGAAACTCTAGGCGATGCGATTTAACTGTTCCCAAAATCAAACTGCATCACTTCTTCATGTTTCTTCTGCAATACTGAGCTTGCTGTTGCTAACTGCTCAAGGCGTTGTCTTTGCTGGTGCTGGACATGACCACAGTGGTGCGAGTTCGTTTCAAGCTGGAGGGGACGCAAATAGTCCAGTAAATGTTGATGCAGAAACAGCCCAACGTTTAGGTATTAAAGTCGAACCCGCAAAACTTCAGCCCCTCGCTCTGGGGATAAAAACTACCGGACAAATTGAAACTCTACCCAGTCAAAAAGTCGAAGTCACGACTCCAATTACAGAGGCGAAAGTAGTACAGTTATTGGTAGAACCTGGTGCAACAGTCACAAAAGGTCAACCTCTTGCCGTCGTCACAAGTCCCGATTTAGTTGATTTGCGCGTTACTTCTCAAGAAAAACGTGCAACGGCTATCGCCGAAGCGCAACAAGCACAAGCCGATTTAACATTAGCTCAACAAAATAGAGAGCGATACCTACAGATAGCTCAAGCGGAGATAGCACAAGCACAAAGCCAAGTTGCGTTTGCTCAAGAAAAATATACTAAAGATACACAATTAGCCTCTGCTGGTGCTTTACCGCGTCGTAGCGCTTTGGAATCTCAAACCCAATTAGCAGAAGCAAAAGCTAAACTCATTTCAGCCAATAGCAGACGGGATATAATCGAAGCCGAAGCACAAGTAAAACGCGCTCAATCTGCCCTTCAGGTAGCACAAGAACAACTTCGCATCAGTGGAGATACGTATAATACTCGGTTGCAACAATTAGGAAACCTACCTAATTCTAAGGGATTGGTGACAGTCACGGCTCCCATTTCTGGAAAAATAGCTGACCGCGAAGTAACTATTGGTCAAACTTTTAACGATGCAGGTGGTAAATTAATGACTATTGTTAACGATAGTCAGGTGTTTGCGACGGCGAATATTTACGAAAAAGATTTAGGTAAAGTAAGAATTGGTGAAAGGGTGAATTTGAAGGTTGTTAGTTTACGCGATCGCATTTTTACAGGAAAAATTGCCCGAATTGGCGCATCTGTACAAGGAGAAACACGAGTAGTACCCGTACAAGCCGTAGTGGATAACCTAGGTGGACAACTCAAACCCGGAATGTTTGCCGAACTGGAAGTATTGACAGGTCAACAATCTGCACCTATTTTGGCGATTCCGACCTCGGCTATGGTTGATGCCAATGGTAAAAAAATTGTCTACGTCCAAAATGGTAACGCCTACCAAGCTGCTGAAGTCACATTAGGTCAAACCTCTGGGGATATGCTGGAGGTGAAAACAGGTTTATTTAATGGCGATATGATTGTTACTCAGCGTGCTACGCAATTATACGCACAGTCGTTACGGGGTGGTAGTCAAATAAAAGGTGATAATCACGGCGAAGAGGGAGATAACCACGAACACGAAGAAGAGACACAGGTTAAAAGTAATAATTTTGCTTTACCTTCGTGGTTATTAGCAGCAGGTGGGGGAGCTATAATTGCGGCTGGTGCCTTTGCTGCTGGAAGCTTTTGGTCGAGTCGCAAGCGTTCCCGTTTCATGTCAGCAGGTAATTTAGATTACAACGACTTAAGGTATGAGACTGAGGTTTATCTAGATAATCACTCATCACCTTTGTCAGGTGCGTCTGTGGTGGAGAAGGGCGAGGAGGAGTAGAGATTAAGCCGAGATGTAAACGAAAACGGAAATAAGGGTTATCTACGGCGCTCACTCATGTTGATTTATTGTTGCCTAAATGCTTTTGCGTACAATAAAGTAGCTTTCTTATTAAACATGCAGCAACGTAAGCGTTTTTAGCTATAATTTCCAAAATTAAAAGCGGCTCAAGATGTTCATAATTTATAATTCAGGTTATACGTACTAGTGCCAACACATTCCCATCAAATATTTCATCCTAATTTCATCCGAGCATGAAAGACTAGAAAGTAACTACGAAGAGACAGAACGCAAATTAAGTAGGTCGGCGTTAAAAATCGTAGTTATGACTAGGGAGTAGGGGAACCACACGTTCATGTGCGGGGGTTCCCCCTGTTAAGCGATGTGGCGTAGTGGGGAGTAGGCAGTTGGGGTAAGGCTTTGAGTCTAATTTACATTCTGTTACATAATTCTGTTTATTTATACCGACTTACTTACTAAAATAAAAAATGCTTGGAAACATTGTTAGGTGGGTAATTAACCGACGTTGGCTCGTCGTATTAGCTACAGTTATTGTCTCGCTGTGGACATTTTACGTCATTCCTCAGATGGCGTTGGATGTACTCCCAGCCTTTGCACCGCCGCAAGTGGAAATCCAAGCCGAAGCCCCAGGACTTGCACCGGAGGAAGTAGAATCGCTAGTAACTTTACCAATAGAAAGTGCAATTAACGGCACACCAGGAGTAACCGCAGTCCGTTCGTCGAGTGCGGCTGGTATCTCTGCGGTAAGGATTATATTTAATTCGTCAACTGAGATTTATCAAGCGCGTCAGCTAGTTACCGAACGACTACAACAAGCGGTTAGTAAGCTACCTCCAGGAGTTGAAACACCGCAAATATCCCCCACCACTTCTCCTGTTGGTTTAGTCGTCCAGTACGCTTTTTCCGTCGAAGAGGGGGAATCCTCCAATTCTACCCCTTTGGGACAAGCTATATCCCAAACTTCTAACTCCTTAATGGAAGCTCGTCGAATCGTCGATTGGCAAGTGACAAATCGCCTTTTAGCTGTTCCCGGAGTCAGCCAAGTTTTAACTTTTGGTGGTGACGAGCGTCAATTTCAAGTACTAGTTGACCCAGTAAAATTAGCCGCTTTTAATATTACTTTAGACCAAGTTACGCAAGCAACTCAAAAAGCAAATGTCAATGCTCCTGGTGGATTTTTTATTACGCCAGATACAGAAAAGTTGATTCGGGGTATCGGTAGAATCGAATCAATTGAAGACTTAAAGAAATCAACTATTATTTCGCGTAATGGCATTCCCCTAAGATTGCAAGATGTAGCCGATGTTCAAATTGGGGCAGCAGTAAAACGGGGTGATGGCAGTTTTAATGGTAAACCCGCAATTATTGTCATGGTGAATAAGCAGCCAATAGTTGATACTCCGACTGTTACCCGTGCGGTAGAAAAAGCAATGGCAGAAGTCAAAGCCGGATTGCCGAAAAATATTAAAGTTACTACTACATTTCGCCAAGACAGTTATATTGAGTCTTCTGTTGACAACGTTCGTTCATCTTTGATTCAAGGTAGTATTATTGCCGCAATTATTCTTATTCCTTTTTTAATGAATTGGCGCATCCTAGCAGTATGTTTGTTAAACTTTTTCTTAACATTACTGTTTGGGATGCTAGCACTTTCATGGTTGGGAATTGGACTAAATACAATGACCTTGGGTGGTTTAGCAGTTGCGATTGGTACTGCAATCGATGATGCAATTGTATATGGTGAAAATATTTATCGCCGACTAAGGGAAAATAAAACTTCGGACGATCCATTATCACCGTTAGAAATTATTTTTGAAGGTTCTGAAGAAGTACGCGATTCGCTCGTTGGTGCAACGATTATCGGCATTATTGTTTTCTCACCAATTTTTACCCTACCGGGTATCGAAGGTCGAATTTTTACTCCAATGGGTATTTCTTATTTAGTGGTAGTTGTTGTTTCTAGTTTAGAATCTTTGTTGGTTACTCCAGCTTTATGTGCAATTTTATTACCGAATACAAAGGTAACAAAGCGAGAACCTTGGCTAGCTAGATTTTGTAAGGAAATTTACAGATATTGTTTAAACTTTTCCATGCGAAACTCGTTATTGATTATGGGTATCACAACAGTTTTAACAGTCGTATCAATTGTTATTATTCCTTCTTTCGGTAGAGCATTTTTACCAGAGTTTCAAGAGCAAACGATGGTAAACACTTTGTCGTCTTATCCAACAAGTTCTCTCGAAATTAGCACTAAAGCAGGTCATGTAATCGAAGAAGCATTAAAAAATGACCGTAAATTTAAATTCGTTCAAACTCGTGCAGGAAGAGCTTCTGGTGATGCGGAAGCAGCAGGTGTTAATGTTGCTCACGTTGATATTGAATTAAGCAAAGAAGGAATGAAGAACCGGGAAAAAACGTTAGAAGTAATGCGAGAAGCATTTGAGAAAATTCCAGGTTCGGTAGCTAATATTGGTGGATTTCTTTCGCACCGGATGGATGAAGTGTTATCAGGGGTTCGTAGTTCCATAGCTGTGAAAATTTTTGGTTCCGACTTAGCAGAATTAAGGAAAATTGGGCAGCAAGTAGAGCAACAAATGGCAACAGTTAATGGTGTCATTGACTTACAACTCGAACCGCAACTTCCAGTACCGCAAATTCAAATCAAATTTGACCGTGATGCAGCTAGTCGTTACGGTCATACGGTGGGAGATTTAGCAGATACAATTGAAACTGCACTCAATGGTAAAGTTGTGTCTCGAGTTTTAGAAAACCAACAGTCTTTTGATTTGATTGTGTGGTTAAAACCCGAAGCACGACAAAATTTAGAAACCATCCGGAATTTATTGATTGATACTCCCAATGGACAGAAAGTACCTTTAGGAAGTGTTGCCAAAATTGAAGAAGGTACGGGACCAAATACAATCAACCGTGAAAATGTTTCCCGTTTGATTGTGGTTTCTGCAAATGCTAAAGGTCGAGATTTGCGTTCGATTGTCACTGATATTGAAACTAAAGTTAAAAGTAATATCCAAGTGCCGGCGGGTTATTTTATTCAGTATGCAGGTCAGTTTGAAGCTGAAGAACGCGCAACCCAAAATATTCTCGTTTTTAGCGCCATCGCATTCATTGCGATTACAGTATTAATGTACCTTTCAGTTAAATCTATCCCTTCTACCGCAATGATTATGATTAACTTACCTATTGCAATGGTAGGTGGTGTAATCGCTGTTGCTTTAACTGGTGGGGTAATTTCGGTTGCGTCTTTAGTTGGGTTTGTTTCCTTGTTTGGGGTAGCAACTCGCAACGGTTTGTTATTGGTGGATAATTATAACAGTAAGTTTGCCGAAGGAATGCCATTAAAGGAAGTTATTACCAAAGGTTCGATGGAACGACTAAATGCGATTTTGATGACAGCTTTAACTTCCGCATTAGGTTTAGCCCCGATGGTCATTCAAGGTGGACCAGGACAGGAACTTTTACAACCGTTATCTGTAGTTGTATTTGGTGGTTTGTTTACTTCTACTGCGATAACTTTAGTGGTTTTACCTGCGTTGTATGCGAAATTTGGTAAATTTTTATTTCCGAAGAAAGAAGAGTCAGCTAAAGAGGGGCAATTTTTTGTGCATATGTAGTTAAAATTATTATTTCCCTTCGTTACCAGCACTAACTAACTTTCACTAAAAATGCGATCTCTTGTCTTCTTCTTACTTGCTGCATTAGGAGAAATCTGCGGGTGCTATGCTTTTTGGGCATGGTTGAGACTAGACCGTAGCATACTTTGGATTATCCCAGGTATTTTAGCCCTAATTATTTTCGCTTTTGCTTTAACCAAGGTAGATGCCTCAAACGCTGGAAGGGTATACGCTGCTTACGGTGGTATTTACATCCTTTCATCTATTTTTTGGTTATGGTTAGTTGAAGGTGTTAAGCCAGATCGGTGGGACTTACTTGGCGTTGCAATTTCCCTAATGGGAACGGTTGTGATTTTGTTTAGCCCGCATCGTTCGTAAAAGGCTATTTATCCTTACTGACCCGGCGTTGCAATTTTTTTCTGCTGCACTCCATACCTTTGCCAGAAATTTCATCCCAATTTCATCTTAATCTGAGAAAGTAGATAAAGTACCCAATATTTAAATTTACTATAAAAATCCGGTTTGATTTTTGGAACGCGTTCGCCCAAGCCGCGTGGCGAAGCCAAGGAACAGTATTATAGGGTGCGCGATACTCACTTCTGAGTAGCTACCGCCATCGCAAAGTCCGTAACGCACACCTCTATAGCTGCACTAAGAGTACGAAAAGTTTGTCTCACTCACAATGTGTGGAAAACAGGGATTTATGGGGAGAGGTTGCGTCAAACTTACGTTGATGATTAACAAGTGATGAGGAGCAAATTCATGAAAACGTTTAAATTAGGCTGCGTTATTTTAGCAAGCACTGGATTACTTTTTTTGGGTGCTTGTAGCAGTGGAACTCAAGAAAATGCTACTACAGACAAGACAGAAACTACTAATACAGCAGCAAATACTTCAAGAACTGATACTGTAAAGTCTGGTGCATCAAAAGATGGTCATTCTCAAACACATGAAGAAGGTAAAGAACATTCACACGGTGGTCAAATTGTTGAAACAGGTAAATATCATTTAGAGTTTGTTGCCGAAAAAGAAGATAAAGGAACTCACCTAGATTTATACTTAGAAACAGGAGATAAACATGAAACAGTACCTAGCGCTAAGGTAACGGCTGATATTCAGTCACCAGATGGAAAACAAACAACAATTCCTCTTACTTATAATGCCGAAGGTAAGTATTACAAAGGGGAAATATCAAACAAAGCAACGGGACAGTATCAGGTGAGAATTAATGCTTCCATTGGTAGTGAAAAACTAAACGGTCGGTTTAGCTTTAATCAGTAATTAGAAAGCAGATAGTAAGCAGGGGAGCAATGTCTCATAATCACAGTCACGAAGGACACGGTCACAATCACGGTGCTGTAAATTACAATCGCGCCTTTGTGGTTAGTGTTGCACTTAATACAGGCTTTGTTTTAGTAGAGGCAATTTACGGCATTTTAGCTAACTCCCTTGCTCTACTTGCGGATGCGGGTCATAATCTCAGTGATGTTTTAGGTTTGCTACTCGCTTGGGGAGCCAGTATTCTCACACGTCGTCCCCCAACACCACGTCATACCTATGGTTTGCGTCGTTCCTCAATTTTGGCAGCGCTCTTAAACGCTATTTTACTACTTATTGCTTCGGGTGCGATCGCCTGGGAAGCTATCCGCCGTTTCCTTGAACCTAGCCCAGTATCGGGTGGTACAATTATCGGTGTTGCTGCCGTAGGTATTGTTATTAATACGGTAAGCGCTTTGATGTTTATGTCTGGACGCGAAAATGACTTAAATATTAAGGGAGCATTTCTACATTTAGTTGCTGATGCGGTAGTATCTTTGGGTGCAGTACTGGCTGGTATTGCTATTGTTACAACTGGTTGGTTGTGGTTTGACCCTGTTATTAGCTTAATTATTATTGTCGTGATTGTTGTGGGAACTTGGCAATTGTTACAAGAGTCTGTCAACCTGGTTACAGATGCAGTACCAGCAGGAATTGAACCGATGGCAGTCCGCACTTACCTAACAGAACTTCCTGGTGTAACTAGTGTCCACGACTTACATATTTGGGGAATGAGTACCACAGAAACAGCCCTTACCGTTCACCTTGTTATCCCCACAGGTTTCCCCGGTGACGCTTTTTTAGCAAGGGTAGTAGGGGAACTTCACGATAATTTTGGTATCGAACACCCAACGATTCAAGTAGAAACAGGTGACGCTAGTTACCCTTGTGCTTTCGCTTCAGATAATAGAGTTTAAAAAAATAATAGTTAATTTCTCTTGTTGATTATGAAAGTTCTATTAGTTGAAGACGAATCAGATTTGGGTGCATCAATTAAGCGAAAACTACATCAGGAAAAATATATTGTTGACTGGGTTCAAGATGGAGATGAAGCATGGAGTTGTTTAGAAAATAATTGGACGCAATACACGTTAGCAATCTTTGATTGGTTGCTACCAGGATTATCGGGTTTAGATTTGTGTAAGCGTTTGCGGGTTCGGAATAATTCATTACCAGTGCTAATGTTGACAGCAAGAGATAGCATGGAAGATAAAGTTGCTGGGCTGGATGCTGGGGCTGATGATTATCTAGTAAAGCCGTTTGGAATGGTAGAATTGTTAGCAAGATTGCGTGCTTTACAGCGACGTTCCCCTAATTTCCAAGCACCGCAACTACAAGTACGAAATCTGATTTTAGATTATGGGAGTTGTACAGTTTTATATCAACAAGCTAATGGTGATAAGCAGACAATTAACTTAACCAAAAAAGAATTTAACTTACTAGAATATTTGATGAATCGTCCCAACACCATTGTTACCCGCGACCAAATATTAAATCATCTTTACAGTTTTAGTGCTGAAAGAGTTAGTAATGTAGTAGCGGCTCAAATGCGATTGTTACGACGTAAATTATCAGAATATAATTGTGATGGGTTAATCGAAACTGTCCCTAGTATGGGTTATCGTTTTAATCCTGATGACGCAGCTTAAATTATTTAAAAAAACTCGTTGGCGACTTGCAGCTTGGTATGCAGCAGTTATGGGTTTAATTCTCATTTTCTGCGGTTTAGTTGTTTACCAGGTGATGATTCAAGCTTACTTAGTTTCTATCGACCGAGAACTGGAATCTGTTACTGGTACATTGCACAATGTAATTGAACCAAGTTTAAAACAACCTAGTCGTTTGGAACCTGTTTTTAAATTGGTTATACCCAACCTTTGTTTGGCTGACTCTGACTGTTCTAACCAAACAAAACTTAGCCATTATCAATCTTACCATCCCGAACACGGCATTTTTAGTAATGTTTATAAAGATAAACTATATTACATTCGTTTCGTTAATAATTCAAGAAAATTAATTGCTGCTGCTGGTTTTCGTCCTGACGAATTACCATCAATTGTGCAAACAAATGTATGGCAAACAGTTAAAGATAAACAAGGCGATCGCTACAGTCAAAAGTCTTTAGCACTACACACCCAAGATAATCAAATTTGGGGTTATATACAAGTAGGTCGCAGTCTCAAAGAATTGGATAATCGTCTTGCTAGTTTAAAAGTAATTGTCGGATTAGGATTGCCAATTTCAATACTTTTAGTTGGTGGTTCGAGTTGGTGGTTAGCAGGGTTAGCGATACGACCAATTGATAGATCGTATAAACAAATGCAGCAGTTTACTTCCGATGCTTCCCATGAATTACGTACACCGCTAGCAGCAATTAATGCCACCGTGGAAACTGTACTTGATATGGGGTATTTATCAGAACAAGAAGCACGAGATACTTTAGCATCTATTAAACGACAAAATAATCGACTTGCTGAACTAGTTCAGGATTTGTTGCTGCTATCTCGGTTAGAGCAAAAAACCCTAGCGACACAAAAAAAACCTTGCTGTCTGAATGTTTTGGTTAATGACATAATTGAAGAATTTTCTGCTTTAGCTAGTGCTGCAAACTTACAACTGACATCTTCAATAGAGCATCATCAACCCTTGTACGTGATGGGGGATGAAGACCAACTTTTGCGCGTACTTACTAATTTAATTGCAAATGCGATTCAATACACTCCCGCAGGTGGTTATATAAACGTCATCCTCAAACGTATCAATGGTAATGCGGTGATTGAGGTTCAAGATACAGGTATCGGTATTGCAGCACCAGATGTAAAGCGGATTTTTGACCGATTTTATCGAGTAAATAGCGATCGCTCTCGTAGCACTGGTGGTTCGGGATTAGGTTTAGCGATCGCGCAAGTAATTGTCCAAACGCACCAGGGTAGTATAGAGGTACAAAGTCAACTGGATAGAGGTACTAGCTTTATTGTTCGCTTACCTACGATTCTTTAACGCCAATTTCAGAGATTTCATCCTGATTTCATCCTCTCAAACTCAAATTGTATTAATAACTAGTTAATCGATACAGAAGCATCACTGCTCATTTTCGAGTGTCTGCGAATACCTACTACAGCATTAATAATTATTTTTCCCAAACAGCCAAAATTTCATCCAAATTTCATATCGACCTGCCAAACTGATTAGAGAAAGCTTGGTTTGCTTCTAGTGAATTAGCAATTGACCTAACCTATCTTATTAACGTGTCTTATCACTAAAAACCACAGATGAAGAGAAAAATAGTTTCCCTGATTCTATTCAGTATAGCATTTACAGTTACAGTTTTTGCTGGTAATGCAACAGCAAAAATAGATAATCACGGGGTTAATAGAATTGAGAATTCTTTTGAATTTCCCCCAAATAGACGGTTTGTTAAACATACCTTCCGACTCTACGTACCTAAGAACGGGAAACCTCTCTCTGAGCTAATTATTGATGCACCTGCTACTGTAGCGGTAAGCAGTGACATTGATGTATTTAATGATAATGGTCAAAAGCTCAACATCAATATATCTGTAAATGACAGGAGGATTACTCTAAATTTTCCGGAAACGGTTACTTTCGCAACTACAAAGAAACTCTTGATTTCACTAAATAAAGTGCAACAACCAAGAAGCGGTTCTGATTCAATTTATAACCTTTCTGTAAGGGTTGTTGGCAGCGATGTTGAGATTCCCATCGGACAAGCTCAGTTTCAGACATTTTAGTTTCTGGGTTTTGACGATAAGCACGAAAATTTCACCTAAATTTCATCAATACCTGTCAAGCTAATAATAAGAGTTAGTATTATTGAGTAGAATATGTTTGCAAAACTAAATAAGTAAAGGCATATAAGCTTTCTAACTTTCTACGATTAATCCATGATTTAGGAAGTAGTAGAGATTTTGTCAATTTATGACGTATCGATTATTAACAGGGTCATTTTTTAAGAAATGAGCCTAAATCTTTGCTGAAATTATTAACTTAGTGAGGAGTAATTATGAAGAAATCAATCATTTACGCTCTAACATTAGCTTTAGCTAGCACACTCTTTATCCCTACTAACTACGCAAGAGCTAATAATGATAATGCTACGCTTCCTCATATTGATGGAAACTCACAATTTCCTCAGAGTAAGTGGGCACCTGTCCGACATAGTTTCGACTTACATATTCCTAAAAATAGTAAAGCGGTATCCCAGCTAATTATTCAAGTTCCAGATGTAATAAAAATAAGTGACAAGAATCGTATTGATGTGGTTGATACGCAGGGACAGAAAATCGATACCAGTATCTCTGTCAATGGCAAAATTGTTGTACTAACTTTCCCTAATACTGTTGCTCCTAACACCAAACTAGAAATTGATATCAATAATGTCAAACGACTAATCCGTGGAAATGGTCCAGTTTATCAAATGTCTGCCAAATTTGTAGGTAGTGATGCAGTATTACCTATATGTTTGATTAGGTTCCGTGTAAATGTTTAATTTAGTATTTACTTCTATTAAGTAAGCTGATTAATAACTAAAATTCCTTATCTTTATCTCAGTAATTTGAAAAAAGATAAGGTTTTTTATTATTCATTTATTTCTATTAACTAATTTTAAGTTGATAAAATTTAAAATATTAGTCGCTCTCGACGAGAATCGAATGTTATGAAACTATAACCTACTGTTCGACAATGGCTTGTTCTGCTTGTGTAGATACTAATACCAAAGTAATTAAAACTGTTGTTAAACAGTTGATCCACTAGCTGCCCAGTGGTCGCAAGCAATCAATACTGCTCTTGCACGGACGAGTCAACGCCGTCTCTCTCCTTGGGGGCGATTTATTACCGAAGCTATTGGATTATTTTGGGGACTCGCATTTGGGGTACGCGCTCTCATGCGTGTTATCTTCCGACGCATTGTAGAAGATTTAAACGCTTAAAATAGAAAGAGTGGGGAACAGTTCCGTATAATTGTGCCTCGAAGATGCCTATCGCAGAGGAAACCAAGCCATGAAATATATCAAGCAAGTTGTTACTATCTTGGGTATCACAACCCTGTTAGCTGGAATACCTGCTGCGGTTTACGCGCAAGTACCGCTACCTCGTGTCGAGAAATCCCCCATAGACAAAACAAGTTTGCAGCAATTCTACAATCAAGGTGTACAAAAGCTTGCCCAAGGTAACTTTAATGGTGCGGTAGAAGATTTTGACAAGGTATTGCAGCTAAATCCGAGATATTACGAGGGTTATTGCCTGCGTGGTTTGGCAAAAGCCCAGTTACAAAACTTTCAAGCTGCGTTAGCCGACTACAACCAAGCATTAAAGTTAAATTCTAGACACGTTGATGCTTATAATGGTCGGGGAATGATTCTAGCAGAACAGGGAAATATCAACGCAGCAGTTGCAGACCTTAATCAGACAGTAAAAATCGACCCGAAGTTTGTTGATGGTTATTACAACTTAGGACTTCTCAACTACAGACAAGGAAATCATAAGCAAGCAATAGCCAATCTTAATCAAGCACTAAATATTAATCCTAAGTTAGCTGATGCTTACGGCAACCGAGGACTGGCACAATATGCTTTAGGAAATAAACGCAGTGCCGTAGCAGATTTACAAAAAGCAGCCAGCCTATTTCAACAGCAAGGAAATACCCGCTCGTTTCAGCAAACACAAACCTTACTTCAGCAAGTTCAACAGTAAGTAGAAGTTTTAATTGAGTTTATTTTTGAGAACTAGTAGTATAATTAATCCCTGCATTTGTCATCAATATTGGAACGGGAAACTTTTCGGATGCGGTAGATGTCAAAGCGAATATTCTGTTAACTATTAGCTTGACCTTGGGTAGTGTAATCGGATACCCTAAGCAGTCAAGCTTGTTTTTTAAGGAAGGCTATGAACAAGAAACTTATTCTCACTTTACTATCGAGTTCGGCAATTTTCACTTCGTTAATGTCAACGCTGGCAATTATCAATCCCGCTCATGCATCTGGTGGACAACGATTGATTCACACCCAAGACAACAAAACCTGCATCACAAATCCTCACGGTCATCATAATTTTATCTGTATTCGGGATTCGGAGAGAAGTCCAGGTGCTAAACCTGTAACGAACCAAACAATTGTTCAAGCGAAATCAGATGTGAATGTGGCTATGCTGGACTTCACTGAAGAAGAAAGTGACGCAGCAATTAATCTATTTGGCTGTGATTGTCCATATTGCTTAAATTCTTTACGTCAATTAAAAGGTGATGGAAATTTAGTGTACTAAAATTTCGATAAATTTTCTTAGTTTAAAGGGTAATGCTGCCTTCAAATTCAAGCGGGCAGCATAATTTTAGTTCATCACCAACCGGAGTGAATTACGTAGCCATCGCTGTAGCGATTTGTCGGCAAGATTCGGCACAACGACGACAAGATGCAGCACAGCGTTTGCAGCGATCGCTCGACAATAATTGTAATTCCGTGAGTTTAGGAATTAAAGCATGGGGTTTGGAGTACCGCCTAGAAGAAGGGGGATGCAATACACAACCCGAACAATAGTACTTAATTCAAAAAGGTTGGTTATCTCCATCATTATATATATGTTACTGATGAAGATAATTTAAAATCTGATACCATGTTGGATAACGCGATCGCTGTTGCGTTTAGCCATGACGAGGCTATATTCGAGGTAACAAAAATAACTTAAAGAGTCACTATTTAGGTTACTGTTGAATTTTGTTGAATTTTCAGTTAATGAAACCTACTCCCGCTACATAATCAAACAGGTGGAGCGGGTGCGAGAAATGATTCCATTTAACGAAAACGGTAATTTACCGCCTGGTATACATTTGATAGAATGGGAGGAGTTTGACGAACGATTTAATTATAATTTTACTCGACAGCGTCTGGTAAACGGTTTAGAACTAGCAATGGCACATTTATTAGCAGCTGGTTGCAGAAAAATCTATATAAACGGCAGTTTTGTCAGCAACAAACCAAAACCGGGAGACTTTGACGCTTGTTGGGAGGAGAGTGGAGTTGATATAAATGAATTGAAGTTGCTAGCTCCGACTTTATATAACTTTGCATTGCAACGTGCCGAACAGAAAATCAAGTATAAAGGTGAGATATTTCCAGCCAATTATCCAGCAAATGAATTTGCTACCCCATATATAGATTTTTTTCAATTTGATACAAGAACAAATATCCGTAAAGGCATTATAGCTATAGATTTAGCAAAGTGGGCATCATGATGATAAAGAACGAGCAACAGTATCATATTACCAAAGAGTGGTTACAAAAATTTGAACAGTCCGTAGCAGGAATTGATAATGATGAGAGTCTGAAAGCAGACCCGCTACGATGGCAGTTATATAGGGATGCATACCAAAGCCAAGTTGACGAATTCAAGGCAGAAATTACCGAATATGAAAGACTAGCTAATTGCGATAAAAACCAACCTATAAAAATCCAAGTTCAAAACTTTAATAAACTGCCAGATGTACTTATAAAAGCTCGTATAGCTGCAAAAATGAGCCAGAAAGAACTAGCTGATATCTTAGGTATCTCTGAACAACGAATCCAAGAGTGCGAAGAGAAAGATTATCAATGCGCTAGCTTTTTAGAAATTCTGAGTGTTAGTGAAGCGCTAGGTGTAGAATTTAAAAATGCGTCTGTACAAGTTGATTTTGAAGAAATAGAAGAATTTAAAAAAGTCGTTGATAAATGGCATAAACGCCAACAAGAGAAGAAAAATATTAGAAGCTCAACTTTTAAATAAATAACCCTGAATGAACCTGAAAAAATTAACCTAATGACTTAGCTTTTTCTTCTAACACATTAGCCTGTATAGTTCTTGCCTTAGAAATTATACGACAGTGCTTAATTAGTTGGTAATGAGGATTTTTGTCTCTTTCAACAATTGCTTGTAACAAATCTTCTGCTAATTTATCCCACTCCCCTTTATAAGCCGCACTAAATAAAGCATCTACAATAGATTTATGTGCTTTATTCCCAGTTCCAATTATATAAATATCATTGTCATAATTTTGAGGTAATTCTTGATTATGGTAACATTGTGAATTGCTAGATATTAAAGTTGGTTTAAGAGGTACATTTAATAATTGTCCAAAGCACAGAGCTATTTTCTCTATAGATGAATTTAAATTAGTCCAAAATATTACAGGTACAAAGGGTATTTCTCCTTGTTTAAATAAAACTTTATATTCTTGTTCAGCGTTGATTGCGTCTTCATAACTTGATTTTATTTGCAAAGGATAACATTGGTTATTAAATTGAACAATTAAATCCCATTTAAACTTCACATCTGATATACTATTTTCCCCCGTTACCCATGTAGTTACGTTTTCTAATCGTTCAAAAGCAAGCATTACCCGTTTAACCGATTTATTCCCTATTTTGTGTTTTAAGGTATCATTAGGGTAAAAACTCTTGGCACTATACTCAGTTGACCAATAATGTAGCCGCGCTTCAGTAACTGGGTAAAGTTTATCAGCACCACAAAAACCAAAATTTTCAGTAGTTTCTTTAACCACTTTAACTTCTATTGGTAATCCAGCTTCTGGCAACCAGTATACTTCTGGTTTAAATATAAAACAATTTGGGTAAATTGTAATGTGGAGATGTCGTTCTCCGTTACGTTCAATTTTTTTATAGTTACTACTATTTATTATTGTCGGGTCAAAAAATATAGAAAGAGTCCGGTCATACAGTTTTGTATTTTCGTCGAAATCTTGTTGTTTCTCTAAAGTTCTGACTAATAATTTCCAGTTTTCAGCGGGCATTTCTAACTTGTAAAATATAGCACTGGTAGGATATTCAATTCCATCAAAAACTTGCGGTTTACTTAAATCTAGGATTTGATAATTCTGTAAAGCTAACAAATTATAAGTCCAATTTTTCTGACTTAAAAGATAATTATGGTGAGTTTGAAACTTGATAAAGCCAGTGTATATAAGAGAATTCTCTTTTTCTATAACACTTATTGAACCACTATTGCACCCAAGCTTATAAATTGTTTTTCCTTGTGAATAATAAATATTATGCTTTAAACCTGGCTTTTGCAGTGGTAACCTAAGCTCTACAAATTTATTTAGCATCTGCTGAAGATAATCAGAATCATTAATTAAAGACATTATTCTCATACGAGCGCATAAAACTAAGTACTTAAAATCTCCAAATTAGCGATTTTAAGTACTTACTTGTAGTATTCCCCACTTTCAGCAAAATCTAACCCAAACGGTTAGTACCTATGTATTAATAATTTTTAGTCGGATATAACTAAGTCTCTGACACTGTTGGTAGGATTGATTTAACCTCATCATTTTTGAGACCTGCTAAATAAAGCTCAACATCAAGATTTGGATAGCGACTGCGAATTGACTGATATGCACGATTCAAATATTCTGTATGAACCTCTAATTCCCGCTCTGGATTTTTACTTAAATTAGAATCTATTTTGCTAGCATAAGCACCACAGTCTTGGTGGTCAATAATAATTACTTTATTGATACGATGTAGTTTGTAAGACAAATCAAGCTGGTCATAGAATGCTTCAGCATCAGCTTTGTGAGGAAATCCATCTAAAGCTAGGGAAGCACCTGCTAAAGCTGTCCAATCATACTCATTACCTAGTTTTTTCATAGCTAAAAAATCTCTCTCTTTGGACAAAAAGCGAAAGTCAATACAACTGAGAACTAACGCTTTAGCTTGGGGGGTTGCTGCTTGTGCCGATGATGTTGGTTGCAATCCAGCTAAAGCAAAAGCTCCTGGAAGCAATTTGAGGAAATCACGACGTTTGAAAAAGTGAGATTGACCGCAATTACAGTAATTTTGCTGACAAACATTGACGGATTTTTTCATAATTATTGTAGATGACTAATGATTTTAAAAAAATTACATAACTTAATTTATACTGAAAAGTGAACATATTTTATTACTATTTTAAAAACTTATACCATTTTTATATGAAGTTGCATATAAAGAACCCCACCCTAACCC
>CAXTCQ010000139.1:0-20974 GCA_964242965.1 uncultured Calothrix sp.
TTTTCATATTTATTAAAGACTTTCTGTGTATTTAATCGAGTCACTGTACAACCTGGAAACTATAATTTGGGCTTTCAAATAAATGAAACCCGTTCGCGGGATTGAAACCTTCCCCACCGATACCGATATTTTGCGCTGCACGCTTTCAAATAAATGAAACCCGTTCGCGGGATTGAAACATAAATAATAATAACATTACCTACCTTATTAATAACTATAAAAAAAATAAAACCCATAAGCGGTATAGATACAAGAATAAACACTTTCTCTGGATTGAAAAATGAAATAGACCTACTCCACCTTTCTATACACTATCTTTCAAATAAATGAAACCCGTTCGCGGGATTGAAACAGATTTTATAATGTAAGTCGCTAAAAACTTACATTCACTTTCAAATAAATGAAACCCGTTCGCGGGATTGAAACATCCATCATTAAACCATTAGCTACCGTATGACTTTCAAATAAATGAAACCCGTTCGCGGGATTGAAACGTATTGATGAACTTGAAAAGAAGCTCAATGATGCTGGCTTTCAAATAAATGAAACCCGTTCGCGGGATTGAAACCATCGCAAGCGTTCAAGAACAAAGCAGATAAGATGCTTTCAAATAAATGAAACCCGTTCGCGGGATTGAAACTGGCTCAGGCGCATAATCTAAAGCTGAAACCGCTTTTACTTTCAAATAAATACTTTTGATGGCTACCTCAATGTTAAGCGATCCTTCATAACCTTTACCCCTACTCCTCCTTCTCGCCCTTCTTCACCACAGACGCACCCGACAAAGGTGATGAGTGATTATTTTTTCACCTCCACTATATTCCCAGAGGTTTGAGCTAATGTGACTTCTACCGCAATATGTATGAGGCAAGTCCGACCGCTCCTCCTGCCACCACTAACCAGGCAGAATTGATTTTGAATCGGAACACTGCGATCGCACTCAAAATTGCCAAGATAATTGTTAACCAATCCACCAGTGCGGCTCGTCCCAATGTGTAGGTGACTCCTACCATTAATCCTAAAGAAGCTGCATTCACACCATCGAGAAATCCACTTGTCCAGTTCGATTGACGCAACTTAGGAACCCAAGGGTTAACCACCCACACCAGCACAAAAGCTGGTAAGAAAATGCCGATTGTACCGGCAATCGCCCCGGCATTTCCTGCTAGCAAATACCCAATAAATGTTGCAGTGGTAAAAACAGGTCCCGGTGTTAGCTGACCGATTGCCACGGCATCTAAAAGTTGCTGTGAAGTCAGCCACTGGTTGCGCTCGACCAAATCCCGTTGCAGGAATGCCAGCAACACATAGCCACTGCCATAGAGAACACACCCAATTTTGAGAAAGAAAAGAAAGACACCGATCCAACTGATTGATGTAACTGCTGCTGTTGTACTGCCAACAGTAGCCATAACACCTGAAACAGGCAACAGAAATGCTGCGTTTGTGTTTCCTCTGCTTTGCCAATTCTTTACTAGCATGACAGCGATACCGAGCAAAATCAGCACCAAAATTTCATTCAATCCAGTAAAGTACGCTGCGATCGCTGCTATAAGAGCAATGATTGTCGGCAAGTCTTTGGCTGCCTTTTTACCTAAATTCCACACAGCCTGAAGTACGATTGCAATAATTACAGGTTTAATTCCATAAAGCAGCCTTTCCACCTGGGGGACAGTTTGATAGCGAGCATAAATGGCGGCTAATGCCCAAACGATGAGCATAGCAGGCAGAATAAAGCTGCTTCCTGCAACCAGTAAACCACGCCATCCGGCTCGTTCGTAGCCGATGTGAATGGCTAATTCCGTCGAGTTGGGACCTGGAATCAAATTCGTGATTCCCAACAAATCTAGGAGTTTCTCCCGACTCATCCACTGACGGCGATTAACTACTTCCGAATCCATCATTGCTATGTGGGCAGCAGGCCCACCAAAGGCGATCGTCCCCAGTCGTAAAAACACCGTTGTTAATTCGGTTAATCGCTGCTTTTGTTGTCTGCGAGTCAGAGCGCTATAGGGAACTGCTTCCTGCTCTTTCTGAATATCCTCAGCTTCCTGCGTCACTAAAATTTTCCTGATAATTTTACGATGTTTACAAAATTAATATATCGAAATTCGATAATGAAAATCCATAAATCAGAAGTTAATCTGTGTTAATATGCTGTTGACTGTTAAATACACTAAGCCAATCGGAATTGTGGAGTATATATGAGTGATGTTTTGAAGGTGAGCGAGGAGTTTTCGGCTGGTGGACAGCCAACTCCAGAGACGCTAAAACAGCTTGCCGATCAAGGGTATAAGTCTGTAGTTAATCTGCGCTCGCTTGATGAAGTTGGAGTGTTAGAAAACGAGCAGCAACAGGCTCAAGCACTAGGTCTTCAATATGTCAATGTTCCACTCAAGTCAACGGATAACTTGACTGCAAAAGTTGTCTCCGAATTAGAGAAATTGCCAACTCCTGTATATTTTCATTGTGGTGCAGGCGGACGAGCCAGCGCAGGAGCGCTTATTACCTTTGCAACTCAACAAAAGCTGAACCGTGAAGAAGTTTTAGCAAAAGCTCAGGAACTTGGTATCAACCCAGACCAACCTCATCTCAAGCAGTTTTTAGAAAACCTCTTGTGAGGGAGTAGGTCTTAAGATGAATTACTACTCGAATAATTCGCCAAATAATTCCCGTACTTTTTCTTTAGCATCCTCTAAGGTCATTTTTCCTAAATCGGTAGCTCGGTAGAGTCGTCGGCTCTGCCGCCCCGCTCTCTCCTCAACTGAATATAGATACCCTTTACGTTCCATATCGTGCAGCATTGGGTAGAGTGTTCCCGCACTGAGTTTATAGCCGTGACGTGCGAGTTCTTCAATAATGCCTAGCCCAAAAATTGGCTCCTGAACTGCATGATGCAGAATATGAAGCCGAATCAAGCTGGAGTAAAACTCTCTTCCATCCATCAGGCAAGACTTTTGCAAAGCTTAAAATTTCATTTTCGCCTATTAAAGACTAAATAGGGCTAAAGCTAGATAAATTGTCACCTTATGCATTGAAAAACCCTGTCCATTCTGCGTTTAATGACTTTGTTACCTGCTGGGATAAGAAAGCTGGTAGCGTATGGGAACCTCAAGTTTTGAGGTTATTTTCTGTTTTATTGCTACTTAAAAACCTTATGACTTACGCAAAAAAGTTTTGTCATGCTGAACGCAACCCTTCGCTTCGCTCGAGGGCAGGCTCCGTGTAGTGAAGCATCTCGGAGATTCTACCCTAAGCCCTTACGGGCACACTTCGTGAACGGGAACGCGAAGCGCGAACACGGAGCTTCGCTCCGTACCCCTCCGGGGAGGCAAGCCACAGAATGACGGTTTTCCGTTAAAATGCGTAAGTCCTAAACCTATCAAATTGTTCGTGATTACTTATTTAATAATCTGTAAAAAAATACCTGAAAATATGCTGTAGAACTCATATTTTATTTTTGAAAAGTATTGCAAGGTGCTTTACTAACGCACCCTGCAATACTTTTGCTTCACTAATGCGAGTGACGTAATCACCTAAATTTTGGCTGTTAGGTAGTAAAATTTCAAACTCGCCTCGTTGTGGTTCTTGAGGATGTCAAATTGTGGCATTATTTAAAAATGGGCGGTCAAATGTGGCTTCCGCGAGCGGCTATAGTTTTCGCAACAAGTTAAGTTTACTTCGGTTCGTCGCTCCCACCGTTGCACCTTCAAACGCAGTATTGAGTGAGACCGACTTCCATGCTTCCAGTTCGGCTTTCATCGATTCGAGTTTTTGAGTAATGGCGTTGACTGCATCTTCGCCTAACGCCAGTCGTAGCGGTGGATTGTCGCTTTCGACTACCTGAATCATTGCGGCAACAGCTTTTAGCGGATCGCCCGGTTGCTTGCCATCCATTTCTTGATTCCATTGGATTACTTTACCGCTTGTCTCGGCATAATCAGCGATCGCATGTTCTGGGGTGACAATCGAGCGACCGCTAAAATCAGTCCGAAATGACCCAGGTTCAACGATCGTTACTTTGATGCCTAATGGTTTGACTTCTTGTGCCAAAGCTTCAGAAACTGCTTCTAGCGCAAACTTTGTCGCGCAATAGATCCCACCGCCTACGAAGGAAACCACGCCAGCAACAGAGGAAATGTTGAGAATGTGACCGCTGCGTTGCTCGCGCATTGTCGGCAACACTGCACGAGTCATATTTAGTGCGCCAAAGAAATTGGTGTCAAATTGCCGTTTGATGTCATCGTCGCTCACTTCTTCGATCGCGCCGATTGCGCCATAGCCTGCATTGTTGACGAGAATATCAATGCGCTCGTAAGCATTCAATGCTGATTTGAGCGCCGCTTGAATGTCTTGCAGGTTTGTGATATCTAAGCGAACTGTTTCGATCGTGTCTGGATACTGTTTGACAAGATCGTCGAGTTGTTCCGGTTTGCGAGCCGTTGCAACCACGCGATCGCCGCCCTTGAGAACGGCTTCGGTGAGCGCTCGACCAAATCCACTTGAGCTACCTGTAATCAACCAAACTTTAGAATCAGAATTTGCCATGATTAATTTCTAATGAGTAAAATGTAAATGGGATGAGAAATGCTGGAAACATAAACCACTAGAATTATTCTTAAAGGGCTTTGAGATTGGCATCGACCGCAATCGATTACGCCATATCTATTACGATTTTGCCGAAGAGTTCCGGCGACGACTGAGCTTGATAAGCGTCCTTGGCGTTTTCAAAACGGAACCTGCGATCGATCGGTGGTCGAATCTGGTGTTTGTCGATAGCCTGCGCCATCGCTTCATACATTTGGGCGTTGCCGACGGCGGTTCCTATTTAAGTATTTTTCTGGGCACGAACCTGGTTGATTCGTTTGTGAATGCTGGATCTCGATATAGCTCCAGCCTCTTCACCGCTTGGAAAGATCAAGCAGCGTTCTTAGCTGGCGCTTCAAGTGTTGCCATGTCGATTACCAGACGATAGCGCACATCTCCCCGCTCAAGCCGTTCAAAACCGTCGTCGATATCCGCAGCCGAGATGATTTCGACATCGGCACAGATGTTGTGCTTGCTACAAAAGTCCAGCATCTCCTGCGTTTCCAGCGTACCTCCCACACCTGAAGAAGCCAGTCGCCGCCGTCCCATCGTCAGCAAGACGGGGCTGAAATCCATGTCTGCGGGAATGCCAAGACAGCAGAGCGTGCCGTCGAGCTTGAGCGATCGCAGATAAGGGTTGAGCGGATGTCGGGATGAAACTGTATCAAGGATGAAATCGAAGCGAGATTCTTGTAGAGCCATTTGCGTTTCGTCGGTTGACAAAATCGCTTCGTCAGCCCCTAGCGCTTTCGCCGATGCGAGCTTTGCCGCAGAGGTAGTAAATACTACGACATGAGCGCCCAAGGCGTGCGCGAATTTCACCGCCATGTGACCGAGACCGCCTAGCCCAACCACACCAACCGTCTTACCAGGTTCCACGTCCCAGTGGCGCAGTGGCGACCAGGTTGTTACGCCCGCGCAGAGCAAAGGTGCAACGCTCGCCGGCTCAAGACCCGATGGGAGATGATAGGCAAAATGAGCATCGACGACATATTCGTTTGAATAGCCCCCGTGCGTGATAGTGCCGTCGTGCCTGTCAGTGCCGTCATAAGTGGTCGTCACACCTTCGCGGCAATATTGTTCTAAATGGCTTTTGCACGGTGGGCAGTGACGGCAGGAATCAACAATCGTACCTACTAATACGGCATTACCTACTTAGAATTTCGTGACATTCGCACCGATCGCCGTCACCTCGCCCACGATTTCGTGACCCGGAACCAAAGGAAAGCGGCTCGACCCCCGAATCGCGTGCAGATCGCTGTGGCATACACCGCAAAACTGAATCTTCACAGCAATATCGTCGGGTCGCAATTCCCTGCGCTCGAATGCCCAGGACAAGAGGCGATCGCCTCGACCTAAAGCAGCAAGCCCGTAACAGGAACGCATTGATTGATTCTGTTCAATAGAGGTGTTTTTTGGCATTCACTGTTCTTTATCTCTGTGAGTCAATGGACATGCTACAAGGATAGATCGGATGAGATTAATTGACTAGATGGTATAATCGGCATAAACTTATGAAAAAAATGCAGCAATGAAACGTGACGAACTGAACGACTTGGCCGCGTTTGTGGTGGTTGCCGACGAGATGAGCTTTACGCGTGCGGCATCGAAGTTGGGTATGTCCCCATCTGCCTTGAGCCATGCGATGAAGACACTCGAAGCCCGTCTTGGCTTGCAATTACTAGTGCGAACAACCCGGAGCGTCTCGACGACCGAGGTCGGCGAGCGACTGTTAAAGACCTTGCGACCTGCTTTTGAGAACATCAGCGACGAGCTAATAGCCCTAAGTGGGCTGCGTAACAAGCCTGCTGGGACGTTACGCATTACCACGTTCAAGCACGCGGCGACCTCTGTACTATTGCCCGTGTTGCCTAGTTTCCTCGGACAGCATCCGGATATCCGCGTCGAGATTACGATAGACGAGGGTCTGACCGACATTGTAACGAGCCGTTATGATGCTGGCATCCGGTTTGGTGAGAAGGTTGCTAAAGACATGATTGCAGTGCGGGTCAGTCCGGATATCCGAATGGCAGTTGCCGGGTCGCCAGCATATTTCGCTGACCACCCCATACCGAACACACCGCAAGACCTCGCTGGGCATCGCTGTATCAATTACCGACTGGCGACATCTGGAAGACTTTATGCTTGGGAGTTTGAGGAAAATGGGCGACCGTTTCAGGTTAGGGTCGATGGATCTTTGGTCTTCAATGACGGCGATTTGATTCTAGCTGCTGCCTTGGCGGGACAAGGGATTGTGTATTTTTACGAAGATCAAATTGCCGAGCATGTTGCCGAGAGACGGCTGATCCAAGTCCTGGCAGAGTGGTGTCCGACCTCTCCCGGCTACTACCTTTATCATCCAAACCGCCGCCAGACACCGCCGGCATTGGCCGCGTTGATTCATGCTCTGCGTTGGCAAACTGCACCAAATGTAGTTAGTCATTACAGCCACGGGCGAACCTAGTACCGTCATTATTGTTACGCAACGGTTTAATAAAGCTAAGTATTCCCTCACCCACATTTCTTTCCAATTCGAGATTTAGTGAGAAGCCCGGTGGGGCCCTGCCAGTTGCACTGAGTGCGATCGCATCCGAAGGAAATGCATATTTGCCCTTTGGTCGTCGTAGCCCAAGGGCAGTGGCGATCGCTTTTGCTATACCGTCTGCTTGGCTGGAGTCCTCGCCACACAGGGATATTAGATGAGATTGAAATTTACTACAACTCGTGGAAAGCAGCCCAAATCCAACCGCGAACAGTAAATAAATTTACATTACCTGCTCAGTAGTCGTCTCAATTTTCTGACTTCAAATAATCTAATTATCAAGATTCTGGAACTATCAATTCTAAGGTGGGAAAATAAGTACGGTAGCGATTAACATCTCTGGTTAAAAGTATCATTTCTGAAATCGCTGCATGAGCACCGATGTAGAAATCAGGTAAAGGCGATCGCTTAGTTCCACCTTTTTGACGATATTGCACGAAGCATTTTCCCGCCAAAAACGCTGCTTCCCAAGGCAAGTCTAAACGATGAAAAAAATTTATAGGTAAGATAGCTTCTAGTTCTTCTATCTTTTCAAAGCCGATTGATACTTCCGCATAAATAATGGGGTTAATGTTAAGTTGAGTCTGTTGTACATATTCATTTA
This sequence comes from uncultured Calothrix sp., assembly GCA_964242965.1. Lineage (GTDB taxonomy): Bacteria > Cyanobacteriota > Cyanobacteriia > Cyanobacteriales > Nostocaceae > JANNFJ01. The sequence continues at coordinate 7,734 of CAXTCQ010000139.1, forward strand.
GTTTATCAGCTGACCAATCAAACCAATTTGGATCTTCTGTAACAATATCAAGAATAATGTTGCTGTCAACAAGTATTTCTTTCATCCGTCTTGTCGGGTTAGTGCCATTATTTCATCGGTAGTCATTTTTACTGTTGCTTTACCTCGCATCATTTCGACTAGTCTTTTACCAGGAGTGGGGCTAACTTTAGCTTTTTTTAAGTAAACCGCGTCTCCAATGACTTCAAATTCTACTTCTGTGTTGGGTATAAATCCTAATTTTTCTCGTATTTCTACAGGAATAGTTACTTGCCCTTTGGATGTAATTCTCATGCTTTTGATGCTAAGTAAGAAAATTCTTACTTTTAGTATTACATAATTTTGACACGATCGCACTACTTCACTTGCATATCAGTTTTGCAGCGAAAAATAGTTTAGAAAACTGATCTTGACAAACTACTTTAGTACTTTGGCTACCCTAAGTCCTTACGAACACCGCAACATTTTCTATATTATTTAACAAAAATAAACTAGCATTTTGTGTTAGAGGTGAAAAAAACTGAGGAACAACGATGCTTGACTTAGCTAAAATTCAATCAATAGCTCAATCCTATTCTCCTCAAGAACTATTTGCTGCCTTGGTTTGGCAGCGTCAATTCAATGAGTTTGATGGCGAAGAAGTAATTACCGACATGAGCAAGCATACGGATTTATGGGCAAGCTTTCTGTTCACAAAACCAATTTTTGCGCCAGATGAAAACGGTTTAAGTTTTGGTGGTGTGGTTGATACACTTCTTGCAATGGCAAACTATCGTCCGATGCCAGATAGCAGCATCATCCATTTTGTTGCATATCCCGCAGATACGTTATATATTCTGGCGGAGAACCAAGATATAAAGGTTTCTAGGCTTTTGGACTTGGGTAAAAAGTGGCGTGCTGACTCCGTAGACGTAAGTGATGGCACAAACGATGAGTATAGTTTCAAGCTGAAGCGCCGACTGAGAACTCGATATGAAGGGGCATTATGGGGGCAAGATACTTCCCAGGTAAGCGATGCAGTCGTTGTTACCTATTGGTGGGATTAAATTCATTTCCAGGTGCAAAATGTGAGCAGATATACATTAATTGAAAACAAAAATTCATCCAGTTGGTTGAGGAGCAAATTTTTGGGGTTTGATAGCTTGGAATTGAAGCAAGAGCATCGTCGCTCTTGGATTTGATAAATACCGGAGGCTAGAAAAATGGCAATAATGCGTTTTGACCCTTTCCGCAACGATCCTTTCCGCGAACTTTCGTTATTGCAACGCGAGATGAATCGTCTGTTCGATCGTATGACAACTAATGGTGATGGCGAGACGGAAGTTGCTGGTTATTCTTTTATACCAGCAGCAGAAATTCACGAAACACCTGAAGAAATTAAGCTCAGAATCGAAGTTCCTGGCATTGAAGCTAATGACTTAGATGTAAAAGTTACTAGCGAAGCGGTTGCTATTACTGGTGAACGCAAATCTGAAATTAAGCAAGACGACAAAGGTGTAAAACGTTCAGAATTTCGCTACGGCAGGTTCCAACGTGTGATTCCTTTGCCAACTCGGATTCAAAACGATAAGGTACAAGCTGATTTTAACAACGGTGTACTGTGCCTGACACTTCCTAAAGCTGAGGAAGAAAAAAATAAAGTTGTCACGGTTAGTTTAGGTGGACAAAATCAACAAGCTATTAACGGACAACAAAACGGGCAAACTCCTCAAGAGCAATCAAAATCCGCAGTTCAAGCTAGTTAACTTTGATGTTTATCTAAATAGCTATAGCTTGATATTTTTCAAGTTATAGTTTTGTTAAATAGCTTGATGTCATAAAAGGCAAAATAAAACTTTGAGCAAAAATCTCCCAAGACCTAAATTACGTGAGGAAATGGGAGATTTTATCGTATGTATATATCTATTGAGTAAGTGTGTGGAAATAAACCCATGTATATTACGACATGTTTATACTGATATCTTGCACAAATTAGATATCAAGCAAAAAAGTAACTAAGTATTTATATATTTCTCGACTGCGCTCTCACCCGCCAGGGACTCTAAGTCCCTTGATTTTTTTAATCCAATATTCAAAATCCAAAATCTAAAATCAAAAAATTAATTATGTCACACTTTACAAGCATCAAAGTTCAAATCAAAAACGGTGAAATTTTGCATCAAGTTTTGCAACAATTGGGTCATAAAGTTGAGTGCAATACGAAAGTGCGGGGTTATCCAGGGCAAACGCATCTAAAAATTAAGCAGGTTGCGGCGTAGCCGCAACCGCGCCGTGCGATAAGCGAAGCTTAACGCCAAAGGCGTATCGCAAAAAAAGCGCATAAGTCTTATGGCTTTGTTATGGTAGTCTCGTGGAGGCTGCCCTAAGTATAGACTTGCTGAGGTTGATGATGAAACTGAAACCAAAACTTACAATTGCAGAACATTTTGCGGAAGTTGAAGACCCAAGAATTGAACGGACAAAGCAGCATAAGTTGATTGACATTATTACAATTGCAATTTGTGCAGTTATCTGTGGAGCCGATTCCTGGAAGAGAGAGGGTGCAAATTGAGACATATGGAGAGGCAAAGCAAAGTTGGCTTAAACAGTTTCTTGAATTACAAGAGCGGTATTCCGTCACACGATACATTTGCAAGGGTATTTGCGCTCATTTAACCCACAACAATTTCAAGAATGTTTTTTGGCGTGGATAAAATCAGTTGCACAAATAACCGATGGTGAAATAATAGCTATTGATGGTAAAAAATTAAAACATTCATATGACAAACAAGCTTTTTCTTGGTGCAATTAGTATGGTTAGTGCTTTGGCAACAAGTAATAGATTAGTTCTTGGTCAAACAAAAGTAGATAATAAATCAAATGAAATTACAGCAATACCAGAGTTAATAAAAGTATTAGATATTACTGGTTGTATCATTACAATTGATGCAATTGGATGCCAAAAAAGCATAGTAAGTCTTATATCTCAAAAACAGGGAGATTATGTAATTGCACTAAAAAAGAATCAAGGAAAATTATATGAAAGTGCAGAATTACTATTTAAAGAAGCGATATCAAAGCGGTTTGAGGGTTTTAAGGCAAGTGAATACAGTACATCTGAGTCGGGTCATGGACGTGAAGAAATACGCAATTATTTAATGTTATCTGATATTTCTAATCAAATTGATGCAGAGTTGGGAGTGGGAGAAATTAAAAAGTATAGGAATAGTTGAATCGGTTAGGACTGAAAATGGAAAAACAACTGTTGAAACTCGTTATTATATTAGCAGTTTAGATAGTAACGCAAAAAAGTTTGGGGAATCAGTTCGTAGTCATTGGGGGGCGCGAAAATTCATTACATTGGGTATTAGATGTAGGCTTGGGTGAAGATGATTCTCGAATTAGAAAAGATAACGCGCCTCAAAACTTTGCTGTTCTTGTCTTCGACACGCTACGCGAACGTCATATTGCACTCAAGCTTTTAGGTAAAGAAAAAACTCAAAAGCTTGGAATTAAGAATAAACAGTTTTTAGCTGCTATGAATGATAATTATCTTACCCAAGTTTTAGAATTAACTTTGTAATAAATAGAATATGATTATACATTGCTTGTAGTTTTTGATCTGATCGTATCTCTATATCGTGCTGCCTAGAATTAGCAGGCATGTTATTTTTTATACTTAATAATGAGTTTGGATTCATTATTTATCCCAAGTACCTTTTTTGCGATAAGCAAAGCTTAACGCAATCATGCGTATCGCTCGAATGGCGCGGATGCAGCTACGCTGCATCCTGCTTAATTTTAAGATGCGTTTGCCCTGTTGACTATCTTGGCTTTAACATCAGGAAAACAGAGAGGTGCCGGGGATAATACCCCGCATCGACTCTAACCCAAGACCCAGGTTTCAGTTAGTAACTCGGACTGGAATCGATTAGGACAGTTTAGCAAAAACAAGGTGCGGCTACTTAAACGCTCCACCGGGCTAATTGTCACTGCGGTTAAAACCGCGTGAGTCGTTTTTCCTCCCCTCTTTGAAAAGAGGGGTTTCCAAACTACCCAACGATATTTTTTATGAACTCCCCCAAGGGGTTCAAGACGAATTACTGGCTTATGCAAAATTGCTTGAATGCCAGGGTCCGCATCTTAAAAGGCCTCACGCTGATACACTTAATGGTTCCTGTTATGACAATATGAAGGAGCTTCGTTTTAAAGTGACAAACGGGGTGTGGCGAGTAGCTTTTGCTTTCGATCCAAAACGTCGAGCAATCTTACTTGTGGCTGGGGATAAAGCAGGAACGAGTCAAAAACGATTTTACAAACAACTTATAGCAAAAGCTGGTAAACGATTTGGCGAGCATCTAAGTCGATTGCAAGAATAAGGAGTATTGGTTATGGCGAAGAATCTTAATGAAATAATCCAAAAACTGCCACGCGATCGCGCCCAAAAAATAGAAGCGCGGGCAGCTGAGTTAATCGCAGAACATATGACGCTTCGAGATGTAAGAAAAGCAAGGGAACTTACTCAAGAGCGGATGGCAGAATTATTAGGGATTCGTCAAGATAGTATCTCAAAGCTTGAAAAACGTACCGACCTTCTGCTTTCAACTCTCCGTAGTTACTTGAATGCAATGGGAGGTTCGCTTCAACTAGTTGTGGAATTTCCCTACAACCAAAACCCTCTGCTCGTTTAGCTCAAATTGAGCTTGAATCCGATCGATTCCCGTTTCTCCCGCAGGTTCTAAATGTGCTACACATACCTGCTGGTGGTGAGTTTCTAAAGAACGATAGGTTTCCTGTCTGACTAAATTACTACTGCTCATCCTCCCGGAATCATCGTATGTAACTTCTGCTTGGGACATTTCTGCAACTTCCCCAATATCTAAGCGAATTTCTCGTTGTTTATCGGTAGCAACTTGCAAAGTTAAAGGTTCCGATTTTGCACCGGGATATTTTGCACCTTTGGGAATCAAAGTTAAATAAGAATAGGTTTTGCTGTGGGGTTCCCAAAGACGAATCGCATAACTGTGACGCAAATAATCATCAACCTCTGCCATTTCACTTAAAGATAACGCTCCATGTGCTACAGCTTCAAAGGGTTTATCTAACTTGACTTTTTGCCGTCCGAAATAGGAAATCACTAATTGTTGAACTGCGGGAATTTGACAAGTCCCACCAACTAATAGTATCTGCTCGATATTATTTTTTGCTATCCCTTTACTTACAGCGATCGCTAAGACTTCATCTATTGCTCAGGGCGGCCGCATCATGTCAATAAAAAGATTTTCTTCTCAATAAGCTCCTGAATAGTCGCATTAATAGCTGCTTATTGACACAATTTTAGCGTAGGCGTAGCCCGTCGTAGACATCGCTTTGAGTCTGAAAAATTAAACCAAACGATAAATACTGATTTTTTCGTTAGTTCTTAACCTTGGTTGTGAGCGAGAGTAATTTAGATGCGTTTGCCCTGATCTATTGCTTGACGCAATTGCTCTAGTAACTGTTGGTTTTCTAAGATTTCGGCTAATTCGTCTCGATTTAATTGCAGTTCGTGGGAGATAAAGTTTTCATCATCAAACCAAGATTCTTTGGTTTGTATATCTGTCGAAAGCTGAATTTTTAATCTTTCGGCAATTTCCAGTAAATTCATTAATCCAATTTGTCCCACAGATTCGCGGGTTGAATTAATCTGTTTTAAATAATATTCAATAATCCAATTATCGACATCTATACCACCGACGAAAGCATCCGATTTTGCAATAACTTCTGCTTTGACTGCTTGTTGTTCGGAACCGGGTTTGGTTTTTACCAAACTTAAATCTAGGGTTCCTCCACCAAAATCAATTACTACGGTTGTCATTTGTTATTTGTTTATTGTTTATGGTTAGTAGCTATAGCGGTTCTGTCTGATGTCTAAAATAATCCATAAATGTTATCAACAAGCATTGGTAAATCTAACTCAAATGCCTCACGTTCAAAAAATAGCAATTCAAACCAATCTTTCCTGTAATTTAGATTGGGTGGAAGAATGCAACAAACATAAACTTGCACTTTGGGCAACATTTCATCCGGAATGGGTATCACGTCAAAGCTATGTCAATAAATGTTTAGAACTTGATAAACGAGGTGTAAAATTTAGTGCTGGAGTTGTTGGTTTTCCCCAATTTAAAGTAGAAATTACAGCTTTACGTGAAGAGTTACCGGAACATGTTTATTTGTGGATAAATGCTGTTAAAGCCGAACTACCGAATTTATCTCCAGAAAATAGGGACTTTTTTCAATCTATCGACCCATTATATGAATTAAATACCCAACATTATCCCAGCTTTGGTTTTTCCTGCCGTGCGGGTAAATCGACTATTTCGATTGATGGTGATGGAACGATGCGACGCTGCCATTTTATTAAGGAACCGATTGGTAATATTTACAATCTAACTTGGGAAGATGCGTTAACTGAAAGAGGTTGTACAAATCAGACTTGTCACTGCCATATTGGTTACGTTCATTTAGATTATTTAGAACTTGATAAAGTGTTTGGTTCGGGTATTTTAGAAAGGATTCCCGATAATTGGGGAAATTTAAAAGGGGAAATTATAAGTTATGAGAATGGTGCGTTACGCTATCGCTAACGCACCCTACGTTACTTCTATATTTACTTCAATAATATTTATGCAACAACAGGGTATGACTATTTGGTTTACGGGGTTGAGTGGTGCTGGTAAAACCACTATTGGTAAAGCTGTTGAACAGGAATTACTCTATCTTGGTTACAGCGTGACTTTGCTGGATGGTGATGTGTTACGTCAAAGTCTGTGTCAGGATTTGGATTTTAGTAAAGCTGATAGGGAAGAAAATATTCGTCGTATCGGTTCCCTAGCTCAGAGCTTAAGACTACAAGGGGAAATTGTTTTAGTTTGCGCGATCGCACCTTGCCGAAATCAAAGGGAAGCATTGAAACAGCAAATTACCAATTTCATCGAAGTATATGTTAATACTCCTTTAGAAGTATGCGAACGTCGAGATGTGAAAGGTTTATACAAAAAAGCCCGTTGTGGCGAAATAACTAATTTTACAGGTATTGATGACCCCTACGAACCACCACTTAACCCTGATGTCGAATGTAAAACAGATTGCGAAACTCTTCGGGAGTGCGTGAATAAAGTTATGGTAAAGATAAGAGGTACAAGCACCAATTAGCTCGAAATGCTTAAACTTGTAAAACCCTTAAACTCATATCTTCCACCTAAGCGTATAAACTACGAATAGGCTAATACTATATAGCAAAAATTATATTTTTTTCCTCAGTCCTCTTATAGAGGACTTATGCTATTAGCATAGGGTTTACAACCCTATGCGGGTTATAAAACAATCGAAAAATCTATAAGTATTTAGTTTTTTTTGAAACACTAAACATCGTTGGTGCAAGATGTCAGTAAAGCAACTATTTATTAAATATTTTCTCTACAGAGCGGGTAACGCGATTCGAACGCGCGACATCAACCTTGGCAAGGTTGCGCTCTACCACTGAGCTATACCCGCATTGAATATTAATATCGCACAACTAAAATTATCTGTCAACCCCTAAATTAGAAGTTTGTTAGTTGTCAGTTGTCATTTGTAATTTGTAGGTTGGAGCCACTACGTTGGGCAATGCCGAAAATCGCGCAACTGGCGTTGTCGGAAAAGCTCCACCCAACCTTATGGTCTGGTTGATGTTGGGTTACGCTTCGCTCCACCCAACCTACAATTGACTGACCACTGACAACTGACAACTGACTCCTGACTACTGACTAAACCATTTCTTCCGACTCAGTTGCCATGCCTAAATTGGCACTTTTGAGCGATGCGGGTAAGGATTGCGAATTGCTTGTGTAGTTAGTTGCTGCCAGACCTGCACGCAACTGCCGCATTAAGCTGCCCATTTCCAAAGCGCTCATTGCGTACTCCCACCCTAAATTACTTTTGATTCCAGAGCGTTCGAGGGCTTGTTGCATTGTATCGGTTGTCAAAACGCCGAATACCACAGGAACCCCAGTTTGGAAACTTGCTGCGGCGATACCTTTGGCAACTTCTGATGACACATGGTCAAAATGTGGGGTTTGCCCCTTAATCACCGCACCTAAGCAAATAATGGCATCGTAGCGATGGGAGAGTGCGAGTTGACGGGCTACAACTGGAATTTCAAAACTGCCTGGAACCCAAACATAATCGACTTGGGAACCGTGAGGATTGATATCAATACCGTGACGCTTTAAGCAATCTTGACATGCTTCAACTAGCTTGGTTGTTACCAAATCGTTGAATCGACCAATCACCAATGCAAATCGCAATGGTTCGGTAGTAGTAAAAGTTCCCTCAAAAACTGCCATGACTGCCTCTAATCTCAACTATGACTTCTTGCAATATATATTTCTAGAACTAACGCATAAACCGGGTTTTTTTACAAAATATCTTTTAGATTATTGTTTATGGGTGGTGGGTAGTGGTTGGTGGTTGTCGGTTGAGGAAGTATTCCTTAGATTTAGGACGGGAGTAGAAGTCATGTATGGAATGAACCACATAGGCGCTTCGCCTTCCCGAAGGGTAGAACACAAAGAACACAAAGGTAAGAGAGTATGAACCCGTAAATCCTATGGATTGTAACTTACTGTAGTCGGGCAAATAACAAACAAACTAAAGAGCAGGAGAGCAAAAGAAATTTCATTGGCTAAAAGACAGATTTTTGTCCTTTGCCTTTTGTTTTCCTTAGCTCCTCTGCTCCTTTCGCTTCGGATGCAATTTTCCAGTGCTAAACTTAAGTAATCGCTTAAACTACGAGAAAGTTTAATATACCCACTGCAAATACTAAGGCAAACCAAACTCCTGAACCAATCCAGAGCAGTCTTTTGGATTGACCCCAATTTTGGGGGGTAGCGTAGGCAACGGGAACACCTACTACCATTGCAAACGAAACTACAACAAGGGCTAACAGTGCAAATTGAAATATGAAAGTCATTTTCCCTTCTCCCAGGACAGCTATATCTAAAGATAGAATATTTTACAGTGCAAAATTTATTGAATTTGCCTATTAAATAAGGTATCAGATTTTCGCAAGCAATTAACACTCAGAAGTCTACTTATCCTTAGTTTGAGGATTGAAAGCGGGGATAATTGACTATTGATAATTAACTTAATAATTTATGGATTTAATCTTGTGTCATACAACAGCGGATTTTGACACGCTAGGGGCAGCGGTGGGGTTGACGCTCAAGCATCCCGGTAGCAAAATTGTTTTAACTGGGGGTTCGCATCCACCAGTGCGGGATTTTTTGGCGTTGCATCGGGACGAGTACCCGTTGATTGAGCGACGTTCGGTAAATTCTCAAGATATTACAACGCTTTTGGTGGTCGATGCACAACTGCGATCGCGCATTGGCAAATGTGCCGAATGGCTCGATTTACCCCATATAGAAAATATTATCGTCTATGACCATCACGCCGAGCAAACTAGCGATATTCCCGCGACACAAGTATACATCGAAACTGTCGGTGCAACGACAACGATGATTGTCGAACAATTGCAACAAGCAGAAATTTCACTCACCCCTGCCGAAGCTACTGTGATGGCGCTGGGTATCCATCTTGACACTGGGTCGCTGACTTTTGATAACTCGACTCCACGCGATGCTCTAGCTTTGGGGTGGTTAATGCAACAAGGTGCGAGCTTGAAGGTAATTAATGAATATTGTCACCCTAGTTTATCGCCACAGTTACAGCAATTAGTGAAGGTGGCACTCGAAGATTTACAATCTGTCTATGTGCGTGGATTTACTGTTGCCTGGGTGATTTTAAAAACTGATGATTTTGTACCGGGATTGTCGGGATTGGCTTCGCAGTTGCGATCGCTTGCCGATTTCGATGTTTTACTATTAGCGCATGAATTTGCGATTGGGGAAGGTGAAGAAACGCGGTTGACGGTAATTGGACGCAGCCAAATCGAAAACGTCAATCTGAACGAACTTTTTCAACCTCTCGGTGGTGGGGGACATGCTCAAGCAACATCGCTCAACCTGCGCGGTGTAAATTCGCAGGAAATAATTAATCAACTTCTTGATGGGTTAAAAACTCAGATTCCGCATCCTCCCACAGCGAGAGATTTAATGTCTTCTCCAGTGCGGACGATTCGTCCTGAAATTACTATTGCTGAAGCACAACGAATTCTGTTGCGTTACGGACATTCTGGGTTAATCGTAGTCGATGCAGTAAATAATATTGTTGGTATAATTTCGCGCCGCGACTTAGATATTGCTTTACGTCACGGTTTGGGTCACGCACCCGTCAAAGGCTATATGACCAACAGCGTTAAAACTATTACACCCGATACAACTTTGCCAGAAATCGAAGCGTTGATGGTAACGTATGATATTGGGCGTTTGCCAGTAGTTGAAGGTGGGCAATTAGTGGGGATTGTGACTCGGACGGATATTTTGCGGGAATTGCATCAACAAAGCGCGAGTATTACGAAACTAGAAAATAAAGCCGAAATACCCTCCATCGTCGATTTAAAAAGTCGTCTTGCACCTCAGCAATGGCAATTACTTACACAAGCTTCCCAAGAAGCAGAAAAACGCGGTTGGCATCTTTACTTAGTAGGTGGTGCAGTGCGCGATATGCTGCTTGCTAAAGATGCTACGGGCGATTTATTAATTCAAGATATTGACCTTGTGGTGGATGAGTTTCATAAATCAGCCGAAGTAGGTGCAGGTGTAGAACTTGCTTCATCACTTCAAAAAATGTACCCTCTAGCACGCTTAGATATTCACGGTGCATTTCAAACAGCGGCTTTACTATGGCATAATGACCCAGAATTCGGTTCATTGTGGGTTGATATAGCGACTGCGCGAACTGAATTTTACCCATATCCAGCAGCAAATCCCGAAGTCGAAGCAAGTTCGATACGTCAAGATTTGTATAGACGCGATTTTACAATCAATGCGATCGCATTGCGTCTCACTCCTCCCCGTGCGGGTGAATTACTCGATTTTTTCGGCGGTATACTCGACTTAGAAGCCAAGCAAATGCGGGTATTACACGCGAATAGTTTTATTGAAGACCCCACGCGCATTTATCGCGGTGTTCGGTTTGCTGTCCGTTTGGGATTTCAAATTGAATCGCAAACCGAAAGTTATATTCGCTACGCCATTAACAGCGGTGTATACGACCGCACCGCACGGGAAAATAGTAAAACACCCGCATTACAAACCCGTTTGAAAGCCGAATTAAAGTTAATTTTAGAAGCGACTTATTGGCAATCAGCTTTAGAATTGCTTAATAATTTAGATGCATTAAAATGCATTCATCCAACGCTCAAGCTTGATGATGAGTTAATACGAGAATTGCGTTTATTAGAACGTTGTTTGCGACGATTTGACAGCGAGGAAACTATCGTTCACTGGCAAATGCGCTTAGAAGCAGTTATTGCTCGCCTTGCACCCGAATATTGTATTAAAGTGGCAGCGAATCTACAATTACCAGATGATAGTATCAAGCGCTTATCGAGTCTAGCAAAGGTGGAATTAGAGATTGTTTCAGCCTTATCGATATCGCAACCTCCCAGCCAAATAGTACTATTACTGCGTCGATATGACTTATCAATGCTAATTTTAGTTGCCGTCCGAAATTCGCGTTTAATTCGCCGTCAGATTTGGCACTATTTTACAGTATTAAGGCATGTGCAACCGCTTTTAAACGGCAATGATTTAAAGAAACTAGGTTATAAACCAAGTCCGCAATTTAAGCAAATTTTAGATAATTTACTTGCTGCAACATTGGATGGAGTTATTAAAGATAAAAATAGTGCAGAAGAATATTTAGCAAAATATTATCCGATTAAGTAGATGGTTGGAATTAAATGTAAAACTACTGTAGGTTTTCGGTGCGTTACGCTTTGCGGTAACACACCCTACGCTATCTACTACTCCACCATATAAAATATGAGGGGTGAACAAACTTGAAATTTCTTTCTTTGTGTTCTTTGTGTCCTTAGTGGTTCATGTCATTAATTCTGACCTGTTCCTTGAGGGCTAGAATCCGGGTTTCGTGAAAGTTACCCGGATTCTTTGAACCCCTCAGAACTTTTGACACAGACCACTACTAGTCTGTTTCATAAATTTTGACATGTCGTGGGGATCTTGTAACCCCTCAGAACTTATGTTTAATATAAATTGTTAGAGTGCATGTGAAAAATGACCGAGCAAAATATTGACCATGACCGCTTATTTAAAGAATTAATTTCAACATTCTTTATTGAGTTTATAGATTTATTCCTACCGGAGGTTGCAATTGATATTGACCGTAATTCGATTCAATTCCTACCAGAAACTGTCCTGACAGACGTAACCAAGGGTGAGAAGAAAATTCTTGATTTGTTAGCCAAAGTCAAGTACAGACAGGAAGATGCTTACTTCTTAATCCACGTTGAAGCTCAATCTTATACACAGCAAGAATTATCTAAACGGATATTCAAGTATTTTGCTAGGCTGCACGAGAAATACGATTTACCGATTTATCCAGTGGTAATATTTTCATTCGACGAACCGAAAAGACTGGAACCAAGCAACTATCAAGTTAAGTTTCCTAGTTTGAACGTACTTGATTTTAATTTCGCTGCAATTCAATTAAATCAATTAAGTTGGCGCGATTATTTAACGCAACAAAACCCGGTTGCAGCAGCGTTGATGGCTAAGATGAATATCCCGACATTAGAACGTCCCTTAGTTAAAGCTGAGTGTTTGCGATTGTTAACAACCTTACGGTTAGACCCCGCACGGATGCAACTGATTTCAGGGTTTGTAGGTGTGTATTTGGAACTTAATGCGGCAGAAGAAGAAATTTTTCAAGATACAGTCGATAGAATGGGGTTAAACGATGAGGAGGTATATATGGAAATGGTGACGAGTTGGGAGCGCAAAGCAATACAGTCCGAACGACGGGAAACGATTTCAGACATGCATTGAAGTTACGATTCGGCAACTTAGATCCACAATTAGAGGCAATTATTCCTCATCTGATGGAGTTATCGCGTTCTGAATATTTGGCATTGCTAATGCAAACAGACCGTTCGGAATTGTTATCGAGGTTTCACGGTTGATATAACTTATATGGTCGTTTGGCTACAAGTTCGGAAATCAGGCAGGTATCAAGGAGGTAAGTCATGCTGTAAGGGGCTTTTTAGTTAAATCATATATTCGAGCATAGTAGACACACCG
>CAXTCQ010000140.1:0-20974 GCA_964242965.1 uncultured Calothrix sp.
CCCCCTTTCTCCTCTTATAGATTCGGTTTGAGATTTGGGCATCTTATATAGTAGCAACTATGTTAAATAATATTTACGCGATCGCAAATGGGGCAGCCACAAAGACCTATAGCCGCCGAACAGCATATTATCTCCTTGGGGCGTGTCCTTCAGAGCCTTAGGGAAGAAGATGATGTTGATGTTCTGATTGAAACAATTATTTCTTTCGTTAACGAACAATTTGATTACAAGATGATTTGGGTGGCGCTTTACGATCGCCTCAATCACATTTTGATTGGTAAGGGCGGTGTTGCCCCTAGTGGTAATAATAATTTTTTAAATCAACGTTTGGTTTTGAGTCCCGGTGATTTACTCGAACAGGTAGTCATCGAACAGCGTCCGCTAGGAGTTGCTGATTTGCGGGCAGAAACGCGGGCAGAAGTCTGGCAAGAACTGGCTCAAAAGCACCAAATTCAAGGGACGATTATCTTACCAATTCGGTATAAAGACCGATGCTTGGGTTTGCTTTTACTCGGTTCGTCCCGTTGGGGCTACCTGCTGCCAACCGATGCCAAAGCTAGATTGATGATGGTGTTGGGCGAATTGGCGGCAGCATTGCACCAGTATGAAATGAATTGGCAACAAAAACAGACTAAACGGTTGGAAGAACCGTTGTTACAGTTGTTGCAATCTTTACAAACCTCGAATAATTTGGAGCAACGTTTAGAAGCTGTGGTGCTTGCAACTCAGAACTTCGTTCAACCGACGCGCACGCATATTTACTGGTTTGTACGCGAAGGTAGGTATTTTTGGCGACGAACTAGCAGTCATCAAGTCGGTAACGGACAGCGAGTTGAGAAACATCGTTCTTCGACTGGTTCGATTACAGTCGAGGAATTAAGCGACTTTTACTATGCTTTGGCAGTGAATGAAATTGTGGCGATTGGGGAAGGGCGAAGTTCGCTCAAAAGCCATTTTACCGCGCAATTGATGCAGCGCTTGCAAGTGCGATCGCTCTTAGCGGCTCCGATTATTTGGCAAAAAGATTTGCTCGGTTTTTTAGCAGTTGAAGGAAACGAAGCGCGAATTTGGAAGGAAACTGATAAGAACTTTGTCCAAGGTGCAGCGGGGTTCATTTCGCTGGTTGCACCCACCGAAAGAATGGAAACTACAATCGAAGAAATCCGCGATGATACGCAACTAACGAGCCTTGTTGCCAGAGGGATATATTCAGAACGCGACTTTGAGCAAACTCTAAGTAACTGTGGAACAAAAATCTTAGAGCGACTTTCAGTAACGCGGTTTGTGTTGTTACAGTACAATCGTGACCATAGCAGGTACGAAATTTTATATCAAAATCATCCGCAGAATCGCCGTCCGTTGAATCTTAAGTTTGATGAATTGCGCGAAGTCGATTGGTCTTTATTGCATCATACTTCTTCAGCTATAGCAGTTGAAAATTTAGAAGAAGACTTGCGGTTTTTTAATTGGCGTTCTTCGTTACTCGATGCGGGAGTGCGATCGCTGCTACTCACAAATTGCGCTCCCGGTCATGCACCCGAAGCACTTTTACTAATTACTCACGAAAATCACCGGGCTTGGACGGTACGCGAAAGAGAACTTGTACAAGTTGTCAGTCAGCAAATTGGTGTAATTACCCGACAGTGGGTATTGCATTATAGTACCGAGCAGCAGCAAAAAATTATGCAAAGCTTTCAGGAGTCGCTACGTATCCTCGAACAAGCTCAAAGCACAAACACCGAACTCGGTAATAAGCATATAGAAATTTTTTCTCTACGCCAAATTGCATCAATTCTCAACTGTCCTTTTGCGATCGCGCTATCGTGGATGCCAGGAGAACAATATGCTGAAATTTTATCTGGTGCAATCCCCGATCCGAAGTTTGCCTATCAGACTGAGGCATTAGTGCCAATTGCTGCCGAAGCTTTGATTCAATGGGCATTGGCAAGTCAGGGAATAATGCTTTTGAAGGTAGAAGATTTACCCGAAGATACGCGCCAATGGCTGTACGGTGATGGTATCGGTCAACTGTTAGTGATGGCACTGCGTACCGACCCCAATTACGAGCCGACGGGTGTAGTAATTATGGCAGACCATTCGCAGCGTCGCTGGTCAGAACAGAGTTTAACTGCGACCGAAACGCTGATTTGTCAGTTAGCATGGTCGCGCCGTCAAAAACAAGTTACGCAAAAACTACTTGCCGACAAAAAAGAATTACAACAATTGAATTGGTATAAGCACCGAAAATTTGAGGATTGGGAGCGCAGTGCAGGTTCGTTGATTGCCCAAATTAAAGAAATAGGCATTCCCAACACAAACTTGGCACAAATGCGTTATCAACAAATGCTGCGTCAGTTAGATAATACAACTACCTCGATGACTGGATTGCTTAAAGACGAACAATGGCAATTGCAAATGGGTAATGAAAAGATACCCATTGCTACTTTATTAAAGCGATCGCTCGAACGAATCGATAGTTTACTTAAACAACAAAAACTGTGGGTTGGGGTGCATGGTTTGGGGCAAAATATCAGCGAAGTAACCACCGAAAAAACAAATTCGCACCTGTCGCAGTACTCGTTAGTGGTGAATTGCGATATCGTCAAACTCGAATTAGTACTCAACGAATTATTAGTTTCAGCTTGCAGTCGTTCCATATCGGGAGGACGAATCGACTTTTGGTGTCGTCGCTTAGATGAAGGTTCTCTCGAACTTTCAATTACCGACAACGGTGTCATGTCCCCTCAACTTCTCGCAGAACTCTATCAAGACATACCCAAAGACCTATTAGCATTTTCTCACATAGACGAACCACCGGGTTTGCAGCTACTTATTTGTCAAAATCTCATGCAACACATGGGAGGAGAACTACACTTCTACCAATTACCCGATAGTCGTGTCGTCAGTCGTGTATTGTTACCGTTGGCAAAATGAAAAGAAGGGGAGTAGGGCTTCGGGTTCGTGAGAAAATTTATTAGTCAAGAACACAGGTTTAAGGTTAGTAGCTAAATGGTTATAATAAACTTCCACCGTTTAGAATTCAAACTAAAATCTGCACAGCATTCATATGGGACGCGCACGTTCAAAATCTGAGCTGCCAACTAAAATCTGTCCGGTTTGCGGACTCCCGTTTACATGGCGAAAAAAATGGGAAGGTTGCTGGGATGAGGTAAAATATTGCTCCGAACGCTGCCGTCGTAGACGTTCTCAGGCTAAAACAGAAGATTAGTTAATTAAGCGAGTAGGAAGTAGGCAATAGGGAGTAGGGGGAGTAAAAGAAGAATTAATAATTCGTAACTCTTAACTCTTAACTCTTAACACAAGAACACAAGAACTCCGCTCCTCCCTACTCCCTTCCCCTTAAGTCAACAAACACGGAGTTTACAGGTGCAACCTAAATTAATTATTCATGGTGGGGCTGGTAGTTCGCTCAAAGGCAAAGGAGGGATAGAAGTAGTACGTCAATCCCTCTATCCAGTAGTTGAAGAAATTTATAGTTTACTTTTATCGGGTGTTGAAGCTCACGAAGCAGTTGTACGCGGTTGCCTATTGTTGGAAGACGATCCCCGATTTAATGCTGGTACGGGTTCGGTTCTGCAATCCGACGGTCAAATCCGCATGAGTGCTGCACTAATGGATGGAACGGCACAAAGTTTTAGCGGTGTTATTAATATTTCGCGGGTTAAAAATCCGATTGAATTAGCGCAATATTTACAATCTTCCCCCGACCGCGTGTTATCTGACTTTGGTGCTGCGGAACTAGCGCGGGAGTTACAAATCCCCAGCTACAACGGTTTAACGGATTTACGATTGCAAGAATGGATACACGAGCGCCAAGATAATTTTCAGCACGCGATGGCTGGAGTTGTTGCCGAACCTGAACTTGCTGAAAGTAGCGCCGGACGCGGTACGATTGGTGTAGTAGCTTTAGATACCCACGGTCGATTGGCTGCGGGCACTTCTACTGGTGGTAAGGGTTTTGAACGGATTGGGCGTGTCAGTGATTCTGCGATGCCTGCTGGGAATTATGCAACTCAGTATGCTGGTGTTAGCTGTACAGGAATTGGCGAAGATATTATCGATGAGTGCTTGGCACCGCGAATCGTAGTGCGCGTTACCGATGGAATGTCATTACAAGAAGCAATGCGGCGTTCGTTTAACGAAGCACATAAAAATAAACGCGATTTAGGGGCGATCGCCCTCGATGCAACAGGTGCGATCGCCTGGGGTAAAACCAGCGAAGTCATACTTGCTGCATACCACGATGGCGAAAATATCGGCGACACCCTCGAACTTTCTGAGGAAATGCAAGTGGGAGTTAGGGAATAGGGAGTTAAGAGTTAAGAGTTAAGAGTAGGGAGTGGGGGAGTAAAAGAATAATTAATAACTCTTAACTCCTAATTCCTAATTCCTAATTCCTAACTCCTAACTCCTAACTCCTAACTCCTAACTCCTAACTTTCTCTTTTTTTTGTTACCCAACCTGGTTTAACGATTTGTCGTTCGCGGGCAACTGCTAGACAATCGTCAGGCACATCTTCGGTAATTGTCGAACCTGCTGCGATATAAACATCATTCCCTAAGGTGACTGGTGCAACCAAGACAGTATTAGAACCCGTGGCAGTGCGATCGCCTATTTTAGTTGGATGCTTGTTTACTCCGTCATAATTAGCGGTAATCGTTCCCGCACCAACATTTACCTTGGTTCCAGTTGTCGCATCGCCCAAATACGACAAATGAGCAACATTCGTTTTACTACCCAATGTTGTATTTTTTAATTCGACAAAATTACCAACGCGGCATCCCTCACCAACTTGAGCGTGACCGCGTAGATGTGCATATGGACCAATTCTAACCGTAGCTTGGACGATACTATCGGTAATTACCGAAAATAGCACCTTGACATTTTCGCCAATTTGACTGTTTTCAATCAAACTTCCCGGTCCAATGCGGCAACCCGTTTGAATCACCGTATTTCCTCGCAAATGCGTCTGCGGCTCGATGATGACATCCGACTCTAACTCTACTGTCTCATCAATCGTGACGCTACTGGGGTCAATAATTGTTACACCCGCAGCCATCCATTTTTCTTTAATTCGCTGCTGTAAAATCTCGTAAGCACCAGCCAGCTGTAAGCGGTCATTGATACCCAAAATTTCCTGAAAATCTTCGACATCCACCGCCATTACAGGTGAAACCTGGGTGACAGCATCGGTCAAATAATATTCTTTTTGAGCGTTATTCGCTTCTAAATGCGGTAATACTTTTTCTAAATCCTGCCAACGGAAACAATAAATTCCGGCATTGATACGACGATTTTGTTTTTGGGCTGGGGTGCAATCCTTATCCTCGACAATTTGCTGCACAACATTTTCACCATTACAAAAAACACGCCCGTAGCCTTTCGGGTCAGGTAGATGTGCGGTGAGAATTGTGGCGGCATTTTGGTTTTCTTGATGGGTTTGCAAGAGGTTTTTCATGGTTTCGGGACGCAATAAAGGTACGTCACCGTTCAATACTAATAAATCCCCCTTGTAACCCTCTAAATGAGGTAGTAATTGCTGGATGGCATGACCGGTTCCTAACTGTACGGTTTGTTCGACAAACTCAATATTAGGTGCCTGCATGGCTGCCAACACTTCTTCTGCCTGATATCCGACTATTATTAACCGTCTTGAGGGAGAAAGCGGTTCGACGCTATCAAGAACCCTCGCTACAAGCGATCGCCCGCCCAATGTATGTAAAACTTTGGGCAGGTTTGATTTCATTCTTGTGCCGCGTCCAGCCGCCAGAATTGCTACGACTACCATAATTAGCGATGATTCTGTGTGTGAATTGCGATGCTGATAAACTTCGCGCAGCCTGTGCCGTAGCGGTAAGTATTCTCAGTTCAGGCAAATAATACCAGCTAACCATCACAACTGAAATGCCAATTGCTTACAATTATGTTTTATCGCGCGTGCGAACAAAATCTGCAAATTTTTGCATTAGTTTCGGGTTGCGCCAACCTTTGGCAGTTTCCTCCGACATAATTCCAAGTGCTTCTTCTGAAGTATACGCAGGCTTGTAAGGACGTTCGCTAGTTAGCGCATCAAAGATATCAATCATTTGGAAAATTTGCGCTAATACGGGTATATTTTCGCCCTTAAGTCCATCGGGATAACCCGAACCATCCCATCTTTCATGATGATGCCGGATAATCGGGATAACACCCCGCGTGCTACGAAGTGGCTGACAAATGTTTTCGCCAATCAAAACATGCTGGCGCATTATATCCCATTCCTCGGCGGTAAGCTTTCCTTGCTTGAGGAGTACGCCATCGGGAATACCGACTTTGCCGATGTCATGGAGGTAGCCTCCCCACATCAAATCCCGGATTTGGTTGCGCGAGAGTTGAAGATACTCACCAAAGGCTTTGCCCAACTGTATCAAGCGTTCGCAATGGTTGCCAGTGTTAGGGTCGCGGCTTTCAATTGCTCGCGCAATTGAGAATAATACTTGTTCGGCATGGTCGAGGTCTTCATTGAGGCGCTTTTGACGCACCAATGACTTGACACGCGCTGCTAATTCTAGACGGTCAAAGGGTTTCGTCAGAAAATCATCTGCCCCCACCTCGATACCGCGAATGCGCGATCGCCTGTCGTTCAATGCCGTGATAAAAATCACCGGAATCAGTCGTGTTTGCTCCGAATGCTTGATTCGCTGGCAAACCTCAAACCCATCCATCTCCGGCATCATTACATCAAGTAAAATCAAGTCCGGTTGTTTTTGGGCAATCAATGCGATCGCGCTAGTACCACTATCGGCTTCAATCACTTCATAACCTTCCATCGCTAATAACGCCACAGATGTCATTCGACTTGCAGCATGGTCATCAACGACTAAAACTTTTGGTGCATCCGTATCAAAAACATTCACTTGTAACCCGTCAGCTTGTTGCGTTCTTGAGACTAATGAGTCGTAACTAGAACGTTCGCAAGGGTTGATCCAAGAAGGCATAGCTTCAGTATCTTCAAGCATTAAGTCTTGTTGCGATAAGCCCAAGGAATAATCTTGCGCTTCCTGCAATCCTACGGCATTATTTAAACCGATACTATTTGTTTTGTTTAATGGGTTTAACCCATCCACAACATGTTCGGTAGACCCTGTATAATTGGATTTCCAAACCACGAAGGCGCTCCAATCTTAAAATAATTTACACTTTGACTTTCAAAAACAATTTTAATTGCTTGACTAGATTTCCAGTCTACATTACTTACTCAAGTTTTACGCACGAAACGCTCGCTTGATTATTGTCATGTACTAGCATTAAAGTTTTTATATTTTTTGAAAAAGTTGGGAAAATTGTCGGCAAAATTCCCTTCTTAATAATTCTAGTATGGTCAATTTCTGTAAATCTTAAATCAGGTTTTTCACGGAGATTTCTGAACATGGCTGTAAAAATGAAGTTTTCTATTAGACAAATTTATATTCAGTAGGGGTTCAAGTATAAAGTTTTAATTTTTTAGCAGCAATTTATGTATTTTTCCATAATTTTTACAAATATTAGGGAAAATTGTCAAAATATTATCAATTCTCAGGTTGTTTGTACGTGAAATGATTTATTTTTGACATGACTAAAACTTTTAACCTTTTTTGCAGATTACTTGAAATTACCTTAAACAAATGTAATTAATTATACTTATTTTCTAAATTTGTTGACCAACGTTTTCGCCAATGGGAAGTCGGTTCTAGGGAACACATCTGTTGTTCTTTTTGTCGCCGTTCCAATATTATTTCCGCAGAGTCGCGTAGTTGTAAATCGCGGTAAGGAATTGCCGCACGAGTTTGTAGGTGTTCAAGTTCTTCTTGGGAAAGGTGGGGGAGTAGGGGAGTAGGAAGTAGGGAGTAGGGAGTGGAGGAGGAAGATGGAGAGGTTGGAAAACTATTTATTCCCCCTACTCCCCACTCACTAATCCCTACTCCCTTATGTGTAGCAACAGTGCCCGGAGTCTTCCTACCAACAGGGGGTGTCGAACCGATAGCCAAGCCTGCTGTTAAAAGTGCTGCGCGTACTGATGCGGCACAGGAATAAGTAGCAAGTAAACCATCTATGTGTAAGCACTTAGAAACAAGGTTAATAAATTCAATTGTCCATAATTGCGGACATTGCGGAGGTGAGAAGGGGTCAAGAAAAATTGCATTGGCTTGGAATCCTGACTGCTTTACTTGCTGAATCGTCGTTCGAGCATCACCGATTAGTAAGGTTGCTTGCAACTTATCGTTTCGGACGTAGTTATTATTAGCTAATTCAGTTAACACCTCTATATATTTACAATCCCACGAGTCAAATAAATGATGACTTAATGCGGCTTTTGGGACAGTGGGATTAAGTTCTAAACCAATAATTTCGACGTAACAATTAGGATTAGTTGTCCAAATGGTTTCTAGTGCAGCGGCTGTATTATATCCGAGTCCGTAGCAAATATCTAAAAGCCGTAAAACAGGTTTTTGAGATTGATTTTCAAGTTGTGTTGTCACCACAAATTTTTGAAAGCTCTCTTGACGCGCTCCAAAATGACTGTGGAATAACTCATTATACTCCTCAGAAAAGAAAGTAAATGAACCATCAGCAGTCGGCTGTGGAAAAAAGTTTTCTATCTGGGACATTTTTATTTTGCTAAAAATAATATCTAGATCCCCGACGCACGTAAAAGTTGTTGGGTATCTAGTTTCTCACAAATCTGTTTTGAATTAGTATATAGTTTATTTTATTTTATAAATAACAAATGATTAATAATCCTTTTGTCGTTAACGCCCAATGGCTAGTAGAACATCTTGATGATTCGCAGGTTGTCATCGTAGATTGTCGATTTTCGCTTGCTGACTCGCAGCTAGGAAAACAGCAGTATCAAATCAGTCATATACCTGGTGCATATTATCTCGATCTAAATTTAGATTTATCGAGTCCAATCGGCGAACATGGGGGAAGACACCCTTTACCTAATATAGTTGAACTTGCGAACAAGTTATCAAGAATTGGTATTAACTCGCAGCAAACCTTAGTTGTAGCTTATGATGATTCGCGGTTTGCATTTGCTGCACGCTTGTGGTGGCTACTGCGTTATTTAGGACACGACCAAGTTGCCTTGTTAGATGGAGGTTTTACTGGGTGGAAACACGGTTATCCAGTTACCGATGTTGTCCCTCAATCGCAAGTAGGTAATTTTGTTCCCCAAGTACGTAAGTATCTACTCGTAAACATTACGGATGTTAAAAATCGTAAAGATTTACCGGGGGTTGTGTTAGTTGATTCGCGGGAACGCGATCGCTATCTTGGTATCAGCGAACCAATCGATAAAATTGCTGGACATATTCCCGGTGCGGTAAATTATCCTTGGCAAGATGTAACGGGAGCAAATGGCTATTTAATTGACGTTAACGAACAACTTTCTCGTTGGCAAGATATCGCAAATGCTGATGAAATTTTGGTTTATTGCGGTTCGGGTGTAACAGCTTGTGTCAATTTACTGTCTTTAGAATTAGCTGGCATTGATAAGGCAAAATTATACGCTGGTAGTTGGAGTGATTGGATTAGTTATTAGTTAGGAGTTAGGAGTTAAGAGTTAGGAGTTTTATATGAAGTAACTAATAATTACTAACTACCGATTAGTGCAAAATTTGTTACTTGTTATTTTTCATGAGCTTTTGACAAATAACCAATCGCAAATGACAAATAACAAATGACAAATCTTAAAATCTGCCCAATTCCCAACTGTAATTAAGGCTAAAAAACCAACCATTGAAATTAATCGTATTGTCAGTGGAATCACCGAGAGTAACACCACCTTGTAAACTGACGCTGCTAATGTCGGAGACTCTATAATTTAAATGACTGAATAATCGATGGTAAAGGTCTTGGCGATCGCGTTTGGTAAAGTTGGACAAATTGAACTGGTAATTTAAACCGACATTTAGCGATTGCAGCAAGTAGTACGAGAGTGAAACCCATAACGAGTTGTTAATGCGATCGCGCTTTTGAGGTGCTTCGGGTAAGTTGAAGCGAAATTCATAGTAACTATCGAGCATCAGCTTGGGTGTCAGCTGGTCTCTACGTCCTAGCGATAAGTGAAACGAATTTTCGTCCAGAAAGCGATCGCCTGCTGCGAATTGATAGCGGTCGCTATTTTTAGCATAAAATAACTGTTGGTTGCTCCAACCAATTTCACCGTACATTCGCTGAGTTAATTGGTGATATAAATCGAGGTTGATCCGAAATTGGTTATAATTAAATTGTCCTTGATTGATGTAACGAATAATATTGCCATCAATCGAACCACTTAAGTATGTTTTGTCACCTAATGGTAGCGGGGCACTTGCTAAGGTCAGTCCAGAAAAAATTAAGCCGTCTTGAATCGGATCGATATTGGATGAAAACAGATTATTCGTTTGGAAATAGCTAACACGTCCAAATAAATAACCCACAGGTTTGAATGCGGGTGGTTGCGAGACGGTTCCATTTTTTGGAAGTGGTGGCTGTTCTACTGGCCTAACGATTAGCCCATCTAATTCCTCCGTCGGAGACTCCGGCTTGGCAATAATCGTCCCTAGTTCATCATCAGTCGGATTATTTGACGCTTGCTTCTTTTCTTTCAATATTTGTAAAAGCCGTTCGAGCCTTTTTGCATAATCGGCTTGAGGGTCTTCCAAACGTTGCTCAATCTGGTCTGGAGTTGGGGGAGGAAAATCATTCGGCTGTCCTTCAAGTTGTGGGGGTTCATTTGGCTTTTGAGCATTGTTTTGATTATCTCCAGGAGGTGAAGTATTTGCTTGAAAAGCAATAACTGTTGGTAATTTTTCGATGCGATTTGGTTCTTGAAGATACTGAGGTATCAACTTCAAATTAGCTACTGATTGAGAGTGTAAATCTAATGACTTGCTTGAATTTACCTGTAAATTGCCCGCAAATACTTTTATACCTTCTTCATGCGTCGGGGAGAAAGCATCTTTTTTTAACTCAATCGTTGGCGATGGGAACTCTCCGAACCCAGGTTCTGTCTTTGGTAATGGTCGGTATGTTACCCAATTTGAGTTAGAAAATAATATCTTTGGCGGTATGTGTGTTTTATTTCCAGGCTGAGTTAAACTTGTAGCGGTAGCTGCATTCACAGTAATGGAACACCAGCTTGTATTGCAGGCTAACGAAGTCCAGAGTAACAAAAATTTCCAGTTTTTATTGGGTCGCATCTTCGGTCGCTGTTTACAAAATCTAGACCTGTAGGCTTGTTCGGAAGTTCCAATTTACAAATTGGCATCTCCTATTTACCTTAATTTCTGTAGATTTTTTATACTTAAGTATCTACTTAAGTATTGATTGTAGCTTACATAATTCATATATTTCTTTTGCGTTGGCGTAGCCTGTCCGCAGGACTCAAGTGACTGCCGCAACATTAATTATGTATTGCTAAAGATTGCTTGGATATATTTAAGTAGACTATTTATACTACAGTAGAGTATCTTAGAAATTGAACATGAGTGTAAATTTTCAGCGAAATTACGTAAATCTAAGTTGTAGTAAATAACGAGTTGAGCGCTTTGTATCTGAAACCTTTTTGACTTGATGAATGCATGAGTACACTTTCAGAACTACCAATTATGTTTCGTAAGTTGTTTCCACTGGCGATTATGTCAGGAGTCATAGTACTGTCTGTATCAAACCCAGCAAAAGCCGTAACTCCTCTGACTAAGGCTGTGGTTCAAGACCTCCATAATTTGGTGCAACTCATGCCCCGAAACAAGCCGAAGCGTAAAGCTCAGTTATCTGATGCAATAATTCCAGGGGACGGTTTATCTACAGGACGGTCTTCTCTTGCTGATTTGCGTTTTAACGACGGTTCCTTGGCACGAGTTGGAGAGCAGGCTGTATTTCAGTTTTTGCCTAAAACCCGAAATTTTACGCTAAATAACGGTACAGTACTTTTACTCATTCCACCTGGAAGAGGACGAACAAACATCAGAACGCCAAGTGCAGCGGCAGCAATTCGCGGTTCGGCACTATTTGTCCGCTACGACAAGGCTACTGACACTACAGTTATTGGAGCGCTTACAAATAGTGGTATCGAAGTTATTAATAAAGATGCTTCGGGCAGCCAGGTACTGAAAGCAGGGCAGGTAATGGTTGTTGTTAAGGGTAAGTTTGAAAGATTGTATGATTTTGACCTGCGAAAATTTTACGAAACCAGTGGTATAGTTCGAGGATTGGATTTAACTCGACAATCGACAAATGCGATTCAAGACCCTGCACTCGATAGTGTTCGGGTTGAGACTTCGGAAGCGTTAGCAAAGCAGCCACCAGTTACAGGTCCGGGTACGATTCAAAACCCATCGTTTGTAAAGTTAACTCCGACAGACCCAGAAGCGACTGATGTAACTGATGCAACTAGTGCAGTTGTACCAGTAAAGAATCAAGCCGAAATTTTACCGGATACCTTACAAATTGAATCAAATAATCCGCGTAATAATCGTGTTCCAAATAATAAAAATTCTGGGGGTTCTGGGAATGAAAACATTAACACCTCAAATCCTTCGGTAATTCCGCCAATACAGGAAACTCCCACACCAAAACCGGAAACTCCCACACCCAAACCGGAAACTCCTACACCCAAACCGGAAATTCCCGTAACTCCACCGTCAGATTCGATACCTGACCCAGGAAATAATCCTGCTCCGGATAAGCCGTCAACTCCATTTGACCCTTCCAAGCAACCGCCAACTTAATTACAGTCCTGTCACACTCGTAGGGTGCGTTAGCTAAAAGCGTAACGCACCGTTTTATTGTTGATGGTGCTAACGACTCATAACACACCCTGCAATAATTTATATTTATTTACATACATTTAAATTTCCTCATCAAATTACTTACAAGAAAATGACAATTTTATAGCCTGCTTTCAGCAGGCTATAGTTCTTCATGCGATTTTCCTTCCCAAGCAATTGTAGGTGTATCGGAATTGTCTAAACACAAAGTATCGATTGATGAGTCTATATTTGAAGAAGATTGAATATTGGATAATTGATTTAATGCTTGAAGTACCTCAGACGCAGATTGGTAACGTTCTTGGTAATCTTCGCGTACCATTTTATTCAGAATATTAGCTAAACCAAGATTAACTTCGGCTTGGTGCATCCATATTAATTCCCCGTCTGCATCTTCCTTGATTTCGTGAGGGGGGATACCTGTCAAAGCTTTAATACCAATCATACCCACTGCATAAATATCGCTGCTATATTGCGGTCGTCCAAAGCATTGTTCTTTGGGTGCATAACCTTTAGTACCGATCCCAATTGTAAAAGCTGACTGTTCTGGGTTCTCAAGCAAATCAGCCGAAACTTGTTTGACCGCACCAAAGTCGATTAGTACAAGTTTGCGATCGCGCTGTCGTCGCATCACATTACTAGGTTTAATATCGCGGTGGATTACACCGTTTGCATGGACAAACGTTAAGGTTTGCAATAAGTCACGCAATATGTCAACTACATCGGTTTGATTGATACGTTTACCTGATGGTAGCTCTTGATTTAAAGCGTTACCTATGATATACTCCTGAACTAAATAAAATTCTTCTTCTTCTTCAAAATAAGCTAAAAGCTGCGGGATTTGGTCGTAATTTCCCAATTTTTGGAGTGTTTGCGCTTCAGAAGCAAACAAACGTCGGGCAACTTGCAATTGCTCGGATTTACTATTAGCTGGCTGAAGTTGTTTGACGACGCAAAGCGGATTGTCGGGTAATCGAGTATCTTCGGCGATGTAGGTTTCGCTAAATCCTCCCGAACCAAGAACTCGGACGATTTTGTAACGTCCGTCGAGTATTTTACCAGAAATTTGAATTTCCCGCTGTAAAAGTAGGTCTTTAAGGTCTTCTTGTTGACTGATAATTTCTTGAACGACGCGGGAAGATGTGTTTTTCTTGAGAATATCAACAAGTTGGATTTTTCTTAACTTTTCAACTGCGATTCCGGTTGTCAAATACGATAAGCCAATTGCGACTATTGCCACGACGGGAATTGCAGTTGGAAAAAATAATTGGCTGGAGATAAAAAATATATAGCTGATACCTGCCCAAATTGCCGCGAGGGTAAAGCTAGAAAGGAATCTTATTCTACCATGTTTATTTTTGGCGATAAAAAATGCGCCTCCACCGACTAACGCTAGTACAAACAAACTGCGGGTAGGACTGCTTTGGATTGCCAATGTTAGAGCATTTCCTTGCATCAAAGTAGCTAGAGCGTTAGCATGAATTTCCACCCCCGACATGCGGTCGGGGAATAACCAGTTAACTGCAACCGGATGAAAGTCATTAGCTAGGTTTGCAGTTGCACCCACTATGACAATTTTGTCTTTAAATATTTTCCCTGACTGTAAATTACTATTCCACTGGTCGGGGTCGAGAACGTACCAGAAGGGAACTGTGGGAAAAGTGCCAGCACCACCGCGAAAATAAATGCTCGAACCTTTTGGTTTGGGAAAATCAATATTTGCAGACCGCAGCGTTGCGGTATCAAAGTCTGGTATTTTGTCCAGCAGCGAACCTTCTGTTTCGGTCAACTCCTTGGAAAACTCTCCTGCTAAACGGTGGACTTTACCATCAATTTCGAGGGGAAAATTTACTGAACCAACGAATTTGGAAGCGCTAAGGAGCATTTCGTTGGGTTGTCGTAGTTGTGTAATTGGTAAACCACCATTTGTCTCGGATTGCTCGTAAAGAGCAGCTAAAGTGACTTTGCCGCGATTGCGTTGCAGCGCTGCAAGTAACTTTTTATCGTCTTCTATACCGTAACTACTCGGCAAATCGTATACTACATCTAACGCTACAGCACGGGCACCGGACTCGATTAACTTGTCAATAACTTGTGCGTATGCTGCGCGTTTGAAGGGAAAAGCTTTCAAAGGTTCGAGAGAAGCGTATTTTTTGGGATTAGTTTGATAGTAAATTTGCGGATTTGATATCGACTGGTCATCGATTGCCAAAATAACGATATTCTCAGGTGGTGCGATCGCACCGCGAAATTGATAAAAAGCCGATTGTGCCTGCAACTCCATCATTTCCGGCAATTGCAAACTGGAACCTGTCAAACAAGCTGCACCCACAACCCATACTCCAGCTAGCCAATGTCCCAACTTTGCCAGCTTTTTAGATTGCCGTGCAAGCACTGTTGAAGAGGGTTTTGTCGATCTAGTTGACTGTCGATCGGTTGCAGAGACATATTTTTTAGTTAAGGTAGATGTATCTTCTTCCGACATAATTTATATCTAAATTGAGTTACGTAGAATTTTTCTTATTTATTTACACGCGCTTTCTAGGCTATAACCTGGAAATAACACTTAAATGAATATCTTATACATTTATCATCTATACCAGTATCGCTTATCTAATTTATATTGGTTCTACTGTCGGCACAATCAACTGTATTGTAGGGCGATAGTTCGTAAATTCGATACTCCGAGACAGTTGATTGCGATTTGCGCCTTCACGGAATACAGTTCGGTTTTTACATAGGTTGATGATGCTGTAACGCACCTACGAACAGTAATTTAGCTAATTTCTCGATTTCTCCAAGTTTGGTGAAAACACTTACGGGAAATTACTAGTGTGGACAGTGGCAGTGTATTTTGTTTACAAAAGAATAAAGACTACCAACTGTAAGACAATATCTACGGTAAGTTTTGAAGGGCGCTTTGCAATTCGGAGCATGTTGTCAGAGTATATAATTACTCTCTCATGCAATACTTGCAACACATCAAAGCAATAAAGATGTCTTTCTAGGAGTTAATGTTGGTATGTCCTTGATTTAACAATCAAGCCTCGACCATAGCAGCAAGTTACGACTCTACCACTTGTTTATTTCATACCTCTTTAGGAGTAAACTAGATTGATATACAGCTAATCATGCTGTCCTAACAGTCAAGTTTATTGGTAGATTTTTATTGCAGGCACGTCTAATCGTGCTAGGAGGTAATAACGGAAAAAGGCTTAAATGTAAAGCATTATTATTTGAAAGGATTATCTATTTGAGCAATCTTTGATAAAAGATATACATGCCAGCATAGTGTCAATATAATTTATAGATATTAGCGAACTAGTTATTTTATAATTGCTATAATCTATTGTTCCATCAAAATTCTTATGTATATATCTAGGTGTAAATTTCTATGGGTACGACTATGAATCGTCTGTCTATTTTTGTAGACGGAAACAATATGTTTTACGCTCAACAAAAAAATGGTTGGTTTTTTGACCCGCGTCGGGTACTAGAATATTTCAAACACGAGCAATCTGAAACAACTCTGATTAATGCTTTCTGGTACACGGGCTTAAAAGACCCACAAGACCAACGCGGATTTCGAGATGCTTTGATTAGTTTAGGTTATACTGTTCGCACTAAAATCCTCAAAGAATATTATGATGATACTTCCGGTCGCTATTCACAAAAAGCTAATTTAGATATTGAAATTGTTGTAGATATGTTTAATACAGTAGACCAATACGACCGGGTGGTTTTATTTAGTGGAGATGGTGATTTTGAAAGGGCAATTGAATTATTAAGGTCTAAAAATACTCATATAACGGTTGTATCCACCGAAGGAATGATAGCTAGAGAGTTACGTAATGCCACCGATAGATATATTGATTTAAACGATATCCGCGAAGTTATAGAAAAAGCTGAAGGTTCGTAAATCTTAAACATTATTAACAATTATAATCAAAGAAATAAAGTTGAAAATATTTGTAGCTAGTAAAAATTAATCGGATAGACGCAAAAGAGGTGCAAATGAGTAACAACATAGACCGAATCATCATTTTTGATACTACACTCCGCGATGGCGAACAGTCTCCGGGTGCAACGTTGAATATTGAAGAAAAATTAACGATTGCCAAGCAGTTAGCACGGTTGGGAGTCGATGTGATTGAGGCAGGGTTTGCCTTTGCCAGTCCCGGTGATTTTGAGGCAATCTGTAAAATTGCCGAGATTGTGGGAACTGAAAGTGGTCCTATTATTTGTAGTTTGGCACGAGCTAGGCATGATGATATTAAAGCCGCAGCCAATGCGATCGCGCCAGCAGCCAAAGGTCGGATTCACACTTTTTTAGCCACATCCGATATTCACTTGACTTACAAGTTGAAGAAAACTCGATCGGAAGTTCTAGCGATAGCTGAAGAAATGGTCGCATATGCTAAAACTTTCACCGACGATATCGAATTTTCACCCGAAGATGCTGGACGTTCCGATCCAGAATTTTTGTATGAAGTACTAGAAAAAGTTATTGCAGCTGGTGCAACAACTGTTAATATTCCCGATACCGTTGGCTACACTACTCCTAGCGAATTTGGAGGATTAATTAAAGGGATTAAAGAAAATGTTCCTAATATCGATAAAGCGATTATTTCCGTTCACGGACACGACGATTTAGGATTAGCTGTTGCGAACTTTTTAGAAGCAGCTAAAAACGGCGCTCGGCAAATGGAATGTACAATTAATGGTATTGGCGAACGTGCCGGAAATGCAGCGTTAGAAGAATTAGTAATGGCATTGCATGTACGACGACAATATTTCAATCCGTTTTTTGGTAGACCAGTTGATTCCGAGATACCACTAACAAAGATTGATACCCATCAAATTTACAAAACATCACGCTTAGTATCGAATTTGACGGGAATGTTAGTACAGCCAAATAAAGCGATTGTTGGTGCGAATGCTTTTGCACACGAGTCGGGAATTCACCAAGATGGAGTGTTAAAAAATAAGCTCACTTATGAAATTATGGATGCTCAATTAATCGGTTTGACCGAAAATCAAATCGTTTTGGGCAAACACTCCGGACGCAATGCTTTTCGTACTAGGTTGAAAGAATTGGGTTACGAATTATCGGACACCGAATTAAACAAAGCTTTTGTGCGGTTTAAAGATGTTGCTGATAAAAAGAAAGAAATTAGCGATTGGGATTTAGAAGCAATCGTTAACGACGAAATCCAACAAGCACCCGATTTATTCCATCTCGAATTGGTGCAAGTATCTTGCGGTGACCGTTCCCGTCCGACTGCAACTGTCACGCTTCGCACTCCCGCAGGAGAAGAATTGACCGATGCAGCGATTGGTACTGGACCTGTTGACGCTATTTACAAAGCGATTAATCGCGTTACTAATGTACCAAATCAATTGATTGAGTATTCCGTGCAATCGGTGACAGCGGGTATTGATGCAATTGGCGAAGTAACGATTCGTTTGCGTCACGAAGACCGCGTATTTTCGGGACGTGCAGCGAATACCGATATCATTGTGGCATCAGCGCAGGCATACGTAAATGCACTTAATCGTTTGTATATTGCAATGCAAGGTGAAAGGCAGCACGCGCAAATGGTAGGGGCTAGGGAGTAGGGAGTAAGGGGAAGAGGGGGAAAGGGTAAGGGAGAAAGAGGAAAGAGGTATCAAATTATCAACTCATAACTCATAACTCTTAACTCCTAATTCCCTACTCCCTACTCCCCCATCTTCCAAGATGATATTTTTAAACAGTTATGGGAATTATAAGTTGGAATAAAGCTGTGGCACTAATGCCAAAAAAATTCCAGCCATGCTGTTGAAGATTGTTAAAAAGCACTTTACCAAGTCGGATAAACCTTTAACACTACGTTTAATTCTTATTCTCCCTTTTGTGTTACAAATTTTTACGACTGTGGGGCTAGTAGGATATCTTTCGTCTAAAAATGGACAGCAGGCAGTAAATGAACTAGCAAACCAAATTATCGATAGAGCCAGTCAGCAGGTTAATAATCATTTAGACTCATATTTAGCGTTACCGATACAATTAACGCAAATCAATGTGGATGCACTATCAAACGAGGAATTAGATTTCAATAATCCAGTTTCTAGCGGACGTTATTTTTGGAGACAAGCTAAAGCTTTTCCACATATCACATATATTGGATATAGTTTGACCGATGGTAGAGAAGCAGGTGCAGGACGTTGGGTTAAGGGTATTGATGTAGTACTTAATGAGAACCTACCGGGGAAAGCCAAGACCTTAGATTACATGGCTGATAGTAAAGGAAATCGTGGCAAACTTTTACAAAGCTATGATTTCGACCCTTTGGGTGAATCTTGGTACAAAGACGCTGTTGCAACAGGAAAGTTAATTTGGAGTCAGGTTGAAATCGCGGAAAGTTCAAATATTCAATTTACTGAAACAGGAAAAGCATTATTTGCAGAGGGTAAGATACCAAGTTATGAAAATGGGCTTGACTATTATATTGCGATTTCAGCAGTAGCTCCCTTCTACGACAAAAACCGCAAGCTACTAGGTGTTACGAGTACTGATTTAACGCTAACTAGTATTAACAATTTTTTGCGTCAGTTACAAGTTAGTCCTTCTGGACAAGTATTTATTATTGAGCGGGATGGTAATTTAATGGGTAGTTCGAGTAACTATCCGATTTTATACAAGCTTAATAATCAAGTTCGACGCTATAGTATTATTGATAGTCCTAATCCTCTAATTCGTAATGTTGCTAGCGAGATAAAAAAAAGGTTTAAAACGCTACAAAAAATTAATAAAAAAGAGCGAATAAGCATTTTATTGAATGGTCAAAAGCAGTTTGTACAGGTTGTACCTTGGCAAGATAAATATAATTTAGATTGGTTGGTAGTTGTAGCTGTACCTGAATCTGATTTTATGGCACAAATTCATGCCAACAATCGCATAACTATATTTCTATGTTTAGCAGCATTATTTGTGGCAATTATATTGGGGATTTATACTTCACGTTGGATTACCATACCAATTTTACGTTTGAGTGAAGCTGCAAAAGCGATTGCATCTGGGCAACTTAATCAAACTCTCCAATCTTCAAAGCTTAAAGAAGTAGATATTTTGAATCGTGCATTTAATCGCATGGCACGACAATTACAAGAATTATTTACAGCTTTGGAACAAACCAACGAACAATTAGAACATCGAGTTGAAGAACGTACAGCCGAACTTAAAAACACTCTTCAAAAATTACAGCAAACCCAAGCACAGATGATTCAATCAGAAAAAATGTCGAGTTTGGGTCAAATGGTAGCTGGAGTTGCTCATGAAATCAATAATCCGGTCAATTTTATTCATGGAAATCTTGATTATTTAGACGAATATACTGATAATCTGCTAAATTTAGTTCAACTTTATCAAAGCGAATATCCTCAACAGAGCTTAACAATTCAAAATCAACTTGAAAAAGTAGATTTAGTTTTTATTGTAGAAGATTTATCTAAAATACTAACATCGATGAAAGTTGGTACAGAACGCATTCAAGAAATCGTCCTATCGCTGCGAAATTTTTCGAGGTTAGACGAAGCCGAAATGAAACAAGTCGATATACATGAAGGTATAGAAAGTACCATACTAATTTTACAACATCGACTTAAAGCTAAATCAATTCCAACTATCAACATTATTCGAGATTACGGTAAATTACCCCTTGTGGAATGCTATGCAGGGCAACTTAACCAAGTTTTCATGAATATTTTGGCAAATGCAATTGATGTGTTGGAGGAGGGAGTAGGGAGTAGTCCGTGGGGAGTAGGGGGAGACAAGGGAGGAAAGGGAGACAAGGGAGATAAGGAAGTAGGGAAGGTTTCTTCCTCCACTCCCTACTCCCTACTCCTTACTCCCACTATTACCATTCGGACTCTTGCAATAAATTCAGAATGGATCGAGATTGCGATCGCAGATAATGGTAATGGGATGTCAGAAGATGTTCGCAAGCGCATTTTTGACCCATTTTTCACAACCAAACCTGTGGGAAAAGGTACTGGTATGGGTATGTCTATCAGCTATCAAATCATTTCCCAAAAGCATAAAGGTAAATTAGACTGCGTTTCATCCCTTGGAAAAGGAACAGAATTTTCGATCCAAATTCCAATTAGTCAAGGGAATAGGGAATAGGGAAGAGGGGGAG
>CAXTCQ010000141.1:0-20538 GCA_964242965.1 uncultured Calothrix sp.
CATTGAGGATGCCTTGCGTTCCGCGTCTTAACCGCCTTGGCGGTTGCTATAATATGAGTAAAATCTGTTCAAAAGGGAGCATCCGTAATTGTGCTTTCCTTAGCGTCTTTCGTTCGATGCCATATTTGCCGCAAGTCAAAAATAAATGCGGGTTGGTGCCTAAAATAGGGATTAGTCATGACTCAAGATTGGACTGTTACTGAAACTAAATTTGACTTGTCGGAACTGCATCAAAAGGAAACACTCTTTACCTTGAGCAATGGTTACTTAGGTACGCTGGGTACATTTGAGGAAGGCTATCCCGATGCTTATCCAATTACTTTAATTAATGGAGTGTACGATAGTGTTCCCGATCGGGATGTTGAAGAACTAGTTAACTGCCCCGACTGGCTATCACTGACAATTGTATTAGGGAACGAGCGGTTTAGCCTCGATCGTGGTCAAATACTCAGTTACCAACGCCAGCTTGACCTGCACTGCGGTCTATTAAAGCGCGATATAGTATGGCGTAGTCCCGAAGGTTACATCTTTAACCTTCGCTTCGAGCGGATGGTTAGTATGGCACAGCAACATGTAGTGGCATTGCAATGCCAGATCGCATCTGTGGATTTTTCGGGTGTCATCGAAGTCGAAGCCAGTCTCAACAGTTACCTTGACAAACAGGATATTCAGCACTGGGAATGCTTAAATCAAGATGCTAACACCAATGCATGGTTGCACTTGCGTTGCCGCCACTCTGGTATTGAATTAGGCATGGCAACACATTTAAGATGTTCGGAAGATATATCAATAACGGCGACCCTTAAGCAAAACTATCCGGCACTAAGAACAACCTTACATGTCTATCCCGGACATACGTTAACAGTAGAAAAAGTTGTTACTATCTTTACTTCGCGTGAAGTAGAGGCACCAGCCAAAACCGCACACGAACAGCTTTTAAATACACCTAGTTACACAATTCTGCGGAGAAATCACGAAGCCGTCTGGGATGAGTTGTGGCACAACTGTGATGTAATCATTGAAGGAGACTCTACCGCCCAGCTAGCTGTTCGCTACAATCTCTTTCAAATATTGGCTGCTGCACCCCGTCATGACGACCTTAGCATCCCAGCCAAGACCCTCTCAGGACTTGGCTACAAAGGTCATATATTTTGGGATACAGAAATCTTTCTTGTTCCTTTCTTTACCTTTACTCAACCGCTAATAGCGCGCAACTTGCTGTCCTACCGTTACCACACTTTAGAGGGCGCACGGCGTAAAGCCCGCAAAGCTGGTTATGAGGGGGCAATGTTCGCTTGGGAAGGCGCCAGTACTGGTGACGAAATGGCTCCCCGCTGGATGCCTGGTCCCGATGGCGAGCAAGTCCGAATTTGGAGTGGTGACATTGAACTCCACATCAACGCTGATATAGCTTATGCCGTCTGCCACTACTGGCACAACACTGGTGATGATGATTGGATGCAACAACAGGGTGCCGAAATTATTTTGGATACTGCGGTATTTTGGGGCAGTCGTGTAGAGTGGAATACCTCAAACAACTGTTATGAAATCTGTGACGTTATTGGTCCAGACGAGAACCACGAACATGTAAACAACAACGCCTTTACCAATCGGATGGTGCAGTGGCACTTAGATAAAGCCTTATATGTACTGGAGTGGTTGCGTGATACCTATCCAAAACGAGCCGCTGAATTAGAATCCAAACTCAATTTGACACCACAGTTGCAGCACTGGACGGACATCGCCCGCCATATGCTTATTTTATATGACCCGCAAACAAATATGATTGAGCAGTTTGAGGGATTCTTCGATTTAGAAGATGTCAACTTGAGCGACTATTCGGGTCGTACTGAGTCGATGCAAGCTATCTTGGGTGTCGAGGCAACAAACCAGAAGCAGATACTCAAGCAGCCAGATGTGTTGATGCTTTTATACCTGCTACGCGAGTCCGCCTTAAAGCCAACCCTTTCAAGTAGCAACTATCAGCAGATACTCCAAACAAACTGGGACTATTACACTCCTCGCACTGACCAAACCTATGGTTCATCACTGGCTTCAACTGTCCTTGCTATTTTGGCTTGCGAATTAGAACAATCAGCTGAAGCATACAAGTATTTTATGCAAGCGGCACTGGTAGACCTGAAGGATCTGCGGGGCAACTCCAGCAAAGGAATTCACGCTACTTCAACTGGTGGAGTCTGGCAGACGGTGGTTTTCGGTTTTGCTGGCGTGTGTCTGACCGAGAACGAACCGATTGTAAAAACTCCACACCTACCACCGGGCTGGACACGCTTGAAGTTTAAACTAAACTTTCGTAATCATTGGTATGAATTCGATTTGAGCAAACCTTAGCTTTTATAAAGAACTTAACTTGTGATGGAGGGACAATGACAGATTCAGCAGATTGGGACATCGTAGTGGTTGGTGGGGCGAACATTGATTATATGGTACGCGGTTCCAAACTACCTACCCCTGGCGATGCAGTTGAGGGTAAAGACTTTCACGAAGCCGCTGGGGGCAAAGGGGTTAATCAAGCTGCTGCGGCAGCACGCCTTGGTGCTAGGGTTGTGCTTGTCGCCCGTGTAGGTACAGATCAACGTAGTGAGGACGTATTCAAACGATTGTCAGATGAAGGCGTTGAAACGCGCTACCTTGTACGCGACCCCGAAATACAAACTGGTGTGGTAGTGGTGCAGATTGACGATCGAGGTGAGAAGCAGACTCTTAGTGCCCCGGGTGCAATGAAACGACTCAGCGTCGAGGATGTCGAAGCCGCCACTGATGCATTAAAGTCAGCACGGGCAGTGTTGATGCAACTGGAGGTTCCTGTGGAAACTGTTACGGCTGCGGCTCGAATTGCGCGTTCTGTTGAAGCCAAAGTATTTCTCGACCCTTCGCCGCCGCAATCGCTACCAGACGACCTACTCCAAATGGTGGATGTCATCAAACCAAACACCGATGAGGCAGAGGTTCTGACTGGTATTGAGGTACGCGATCGCGACTCCGCGAGGAAAGCGGCGCAGCAGTTGCTTGAGCGCGGCGTGCAAGTAGTAGCAATTCAAGCTGGTGATGAAGGCGATTTACTGATTTGGCGCGAAGGCGAGTGCTGGCTGCCGCGATTCGATGTCAAGGCGATCGATGCAACTGGTTGTGGCGACGCATTTCTTGTAGCGTTAGCTATCGCATTGCTAGAAGGTAGTTCCTTGGAGGATGCTGGGCATTTTGCTAGCGCTGCCGCTGCGCTTACTACAACAAACTTTGGTGTCGATACGTCTCTTCCGCGACGCGATGCAATCCAAAATCTGCTCAAAAAATAATTTGAGTTTGGACACCGAGGTATTATAAAACTTCACTCATTATATAAGCTAATAATGAAGCTTTACGCCTCAGGCGTTTACGCAATTTAACGTGAATTAACCTATTCTTAACCTTGTTTAATCATTATTTAAGGGCTAACCGCAAAAATTGAATTTCAATCCTCTTCACCAATCGACATTTAAGGGAAAGATACCGTGAAAGCAAGAAGCTTATTTATCGGATGTGCAATACTCTTGAGCATTACCCTCAAAGCTAGCGCCCAACAACCGCAGCCACTAAGGATAGAGCAAGTTGAGGGTTCTCTAGTAACGCCTGAGCGCTTGGAATTTAATGAATCGCTCCTGCAAGAACTTAAGATACCTGATGGGTTTGGGATTAGTGTGTTTGCCAAAGACTTAGGCAATCCCCGAAATATAGCAGTTGCTCCCGATGGTACCGTCTACGTCACCCGTCGCGAACAGGGTGATGTGTTGGCGTTGCGCGATCGCAATCGTGATGGGCAAGCGGATGACATCCAAACTGTGGCATCAGGTTACAAATTTGTCAATGGCATCACAATTCGTCAAGATCGTCTTTACTTTGTCACAGACAGACAAGTTTACTCTGCTCGTTTGGGGCGCGACGGGGAAGTTGGCAGACCCGATTTATTGATAGGTGATTTGCCTGATGCGGGACAACACCCAAACCGCACCATTGCCTTTGGTCCTGACGGGTTGCTTTACATCTCAGTGGGTAGCACTTGTAACGCCTGCAACGACTCAAACGCAGAAAGCGCCACCCTGCTACAAGCGCAACCCGACGGTAGAACTCGGACAATCTATGCCAAGGGCTTACGCAATACTATCGGTTTTGCATGGCATCCACAAACTGGGGAGTTATGGGGCATGGATCATGGTTCTGACTGGCGTGGTGATGACCAACCGCCAGAAGAACTGAATCTAATTCAGCAGGGTGCAAACTACGGCTGGCCCTTCTGTTGGGGCGATCGCCAACCTGATGTGTATTTACAGAACCAGCCACCAGACATGACGAAGGAGGAATACTGCGCCAATACACAACCGCCCGTGCTTACCTACACGGCACACAGTGCGCCACTGGCAATGCTTTTTTATACAGCGTCCCAGTTTCCGGAAGAATACCGTAACGATGCTTTTGTAACCATGCGCGGTTCGTGGAATCGCAAAGAGCCAGCGGGATACAAAGTTGTGCGGGTGCGTTACCAAAATGGTAAACCAACGGAATTTCAAGACTTCATTACTGGGTTTTTGAATGAATCCGGAACGGCACAGTTTGGCAGACCCGTGGGGATGGCGATCGCCACCGATGGTTCGCTGTTGTTTACGGACGATACGAATGGCGTAATTTACCGTGTGTCCGCGAGAAAGTAGCTGGAATTAGCCGCTTGTAAAAGCAGCGTGCGAAAGCAACTTTCATCTATAGCAATCCTCGCTACTATTTATGAAAATTGTGCCTGCTCAGATTCCCGACAACTCTTACAAAGTCGGGAATCTTATTGTTCCTCACTAGGATTGTCAATTCGCTTGATGCCAAAGGCTTGGGCGAAATTGGCATCGTTGGTTTGGCTCTAGCGATCGCCAATGCCGTTTTCCATGCGACTGGTAAATGCATTCGAGATTTGCCGATTACGCTGGACAAGTTGTTGTAAAAGGTTCAAAAAGTAACCTGAAAGACACAAAAAGCAATAGCCTTTGCCTTTTTCTTAAGTTTAGGACTTACGCAAAGCCCCCCAATTTATCGGGGGGTAGGTTCCGATCTAATATGTTTGGAATACCTACTTTTTCGTTGACTGTGCGTGAGTCCTAAAGTTGTTACCAATGATTCGTAGCTAACTATACTAAAGCACAGACACTTGAGAGACGGTCGCCTCGAAGATTTAACTGTTGCCACGTGTCCCCGCCGTCTTCGCTCCGGTAAATTCGCCCGTCACCAAGACCCGTGTAGAGAGAACCGCAAATACTGGCGAGCGCATAGGGATGACTATCTAAAGGCTGGGGTAGCCCAGAGCCAAGCGCCTGCCACGGACCTTGCCCGCGCCAGCGATAAATATAAGCCTCTGCGCTAACATCGTCGCTGTGAGCCGCCCTAGGTCCCATGCTGGCTGAAATGTACCAGCAGTCGGGGTCTTCAGGGTCTGTAACTAAACCCCAAGTGTAGTCTCGGTTTCGTCCAGCATCGGCAGCCTGCCAGGTTTTGCCACTATCGTGGCTCCATGCTGCTCCTCCACCTCCGGCTTCATAAGCCCGACCCGGCACTTTTGGATGCCAAGCCAGCGCATGAACATCACGCTGTGCGCCAGACCGATGATCGCTCCAGGTTTGCCCGCCGTCTTCGCTCCGCATCAAGCCTCCCAGTTCAATTCCTACCAGCAAAAGTTTAGGATCGTGCGGGCTGGGCGCAATCCAGCGCACGTGGCTAGTCCAGGGGCGCGGCGGAAAGCTCCAGGTTGGTGCTGAGGGAATCTGGAGTAGCGCCTCTAACTCTTGCCAAGTCTGACCTCCATCCCGGCTAACAAAGAGGTGGCTTGGCTCAGTGCCCGCATATACTGCGCCATCGGCTGGACTCACAGCCAACGAGAATACATCCGAAGAAGGCAACTGCATGTTCTCCCAATGCATACCGCGATCGAGGCTTTTCCAAACCCCTTTGCCGCGCGAACCTGCATAGATAGTGTCAGCGGACTGCGGGTCGAGGGTTAGACACTGCATACCGCTGCCTTCAAGCATTATCGTCACCGTCCAATCGTTGCCTTGCGGTACGATCCGCGCCAAACTGTCGCCTGTTGCGACAAATAATTCAGTCATGGAATAACTCTGTATCTTAAACTTGGTTTACTATTGAATTTTTAGCGTTGCTGAATTGAAGTATGAAATTAAAAATCTAGTATTTTGGAACTCTTACTCTCTGCGACTCTGTGTTTACTGTATATGAATTTAACTGAATTTAACTTTAGTAGCAAAGCAAGTTTTCAGGTATCGTAAAATCTAGCAACAAGATACTAGGTAATGTCAACGAACAGGGGTAATCACAAGCTTGCCCACTGCGCGTTCTTTTTCACTATAGGCGTGAGCTGCTGCTGTTTCTGACAATGGATACGTGCGCTCAATCACAGATCGGATTTTGCCTGCTTCAATCAAATCCTTGAGATATGCCAAATCTCTACCATTTGATTGAAGAATGATGACTTTAGCTTTTCTGCCAGGTTTCAGCATTGTCAGAAAACTTTGCACAAAGTTGCTAGGAGTGGGTTGAGTCGTGATGTAAATCCCGTTGGGTTGTAAAACATTTTTGCACTCAGACAACGAGCAATTGCCAACCACATCAAAAATAACGTCATACTTCACTGTTTCTTTGGTGAAATCTTGTTGTGTATAATCAATAATGCGATTGGCTCCCAAAGTTTTTACTAGTTCAACATTGCTCGTACTGCAAATAGCCGTTACTTCTGCTTCCATAGCTTTGGCAATTTGGACGGCAAATGTACCCACACCACCTGAAGCACCATTAATCAGCACCTTGTGTCCCTGCTCGATCTTGCCTTGGTCTCGCAAAGCTTGTAAGGCAGTCATCGCTGCTAGAGGAACAGCTGCTGCTTGCTCATGGGTCATGTTGCTTGGTTTAGAAGCAGCAACCTGTTCTGAAACTGCTGCATATTCCGCGTAAGCTCCTCCAGTCGGATTATCAAGTCTCGCGTAGACCGGATCTCCTGGTTTGAAACGGGTAACTCTCTCACCTACTTCCACCACTTCTCCTGAAACGTCAAATCCTAAGATCATCGGAAATTTGTTACCTGTTAATAGTTTGAGCATCCCTTTCCTGATTTTCCAATCGATTGGGTTAACACTAGCGGCATGAACTTTAACCAGGATTTGGTCGCTCTTTATTTGCGGCTTCTCAACGTCTTGGTACTGTAAAACTTCGGCTGAACCATATCTGTTAATAGTGACTGCTTTCATGGGGTTGCTCCTTGTAGGCTATTCCCGTTGGATAGTATAGGTCTAATATCCATCTCTATAGTGACATCTCCTACACCAACCTTGCGGTATGGTGTAGGCTTCATGCAGTCCTGTTAAGGATATACATAATTTCCTTTGTGGTACTTTCAGTCATAGTTCCAACTATAACAATTTTCCCACTACGGCGTTTTATACTAGGAAAAATGCCCAATCCTAGTCGCTTCAAATTAATAGAGGCGTTAACGTCTCTATCAACTTTCAGCATTTCTGTTTCATCCCAGTATTCTCGAATATCAGTATCGGTAAAAACTATTTCATTCCGATAACTAAGAACCTGGGAGCTATAAGCAGGATTTTGAGGTATTACAACAGCCCCAGCTTTTTCGGCTATGTAGCTTAATATCTCAAAAAACTGTCCGAAGGCAGCATCCATCCAAGATTTATTCAATCCTGATTTAGCAGATTGGCCATTAGGTAAGAATTTACCATCTTCATCCTGTTTGGGCGGATTACGTTTGCTCAACCCTTGTAAGTTTAGCTTTTCACAGAAAAATACTTTCTTGCCGGTTCTTACAAGTTTATGAGCAGTTTTATATTGAAAATCTTTACGATTTCTGGCTATCTTTTGGTGAAGATGCCCTTCCTTTTTGGCTAGTTTACGTCGTGACTTACTACCACGTTTACGTTTGTTTCTTTTTTTTGAAATCTTGTCTAGTTTATGTTGGTTTTTACGTAATGATTTAAGACTTGGTAGCTTAGTGCCTTCACTAGTTGCAAGATAATCATCACCATGCAGAACAGCATCTAACCCGATCGAATTGTCCCAATTCGGAGTAATGGAGTCAGGAGAAAATTTTGGTACAGAACTATCTTCTAAACACAGTTGCATGTACCAACCATCAACTTTTTTCGTTACACTGACTTGTTTCAACTTGAAACCGTCAGGCATTGGTCGATGCATTCTGACTTTAACGACACCAAGTTTAGGTAGCCGTAAATAAAACCATTGCTTACGGATTAGTTTAATCCAATCATCCGAGGCAGTTGCAAAGGCAAAAGTGCGGAAACTAGCTTCTGTCTTAAAACGAGGCTTCCCTGAACGCTTGCCGTTACTATCCCCAACAATAAAGCGTTCAAATGCTTTATCGACTCGCTTACATATATCTTGAAGAATAGTTGAGTCAACACGAGTAAAATCAAGCAATTCGCCACTGTGCATTACCTTAATTAAGTCTTGCTTGATTCCAGGTAGTTGCAATTTTTGAGTGTAATAATTAGGACGATTGCTAAACAAAGTAGGAAATAAATATTTCCACTGCGGAAATGCTTGTAACTGTAAGTGATTGTTTTGCCACCATGAAAACCGTTCACCTAATTGACGGTTATACCAATACCGAGAAATTCGCAGCCAGTCATTAAGCTCTAACTTCTGCAACCTTTCCGGATAAAACTTGTACTGGTATGTAGTTTTCATGAGCGATTTGACCAACAAGGTGTTGTTTTCTGATTAAAATACTATCATGATTGTGTAACCATACGGTAGCCAAAATGAAAAATAAACAATTAAGATTACGAATGACAGAACGTCGTTACAATAAACTACAATTATATGCTTTGCAGGCTGACAAGACTATGACGGCTATTGTTGAAGATTTAATCGATTCACTACCAAGTCCAAATATTGACAAAAACTCAACTGCCCTTCAATCTGTTTTGCCTACGGCAAAAAACAATTAAAGGACGTTTCGTTTTTGTCTCGTATTCATCCCGACACCAATTTGAGTACAAATATGGTGCGGGGCTTCTACTGTTTTAGCTAAATATTATCCCCGCTTTCTAGCGGGGTTACTCTAAGAATTATTCATAATTAAAGCGGTTTAGGTTCAAACAGCGGATTGGAGTTAAATCTGTTGCAATTTGCTTCCATGTCAAGCCAGCATCGTTTGAGAGGAAAACCTGACCATCACTAGTCCCAAACGCAGCAAGATTTCCGGAACTGGCAAGGGTTGCCGTGTTAATATTCTCTGAAAACCACTCTGGCAGCCCTTGCTCGCATTTCTCAAATGTTCCCGGCTTGTTAAGTGGACGGCGGTAGATAGCTGCTTTATTACTACTGGGACCTGTAGAGGCGGTCATCAAGATGGTCTCTTTACACACCGCTACCGCTCGTGAATAGGCACCATGAAGGTTTGTGCGGTCGAAGCTCCAAGAATTGCCTTTATCTCTACTAATCGCCAACCCTCGAGCTGTAGCTGCGAGTACGATATCGGGATAATCTGGAACGGTCTTTACTTCGTGAACATCTGAATGAAAGTCGATGGTAGGTTGCCAGGACTGTCCCCGGTCATTGGAACGCAGAATGCCTCCGACATGCACATTTACATAGAGTTCACCGGATTGACCCACTGCCATCGAGCGCACATCGGGAGGAGCGCCCCACGGTGTATACCACTCAGAGCGTCCCTCAACCGCCTCAAAGCAATTGATGCGATGCGTGCTTCCGTCTGCAATGCGGATGAGACAGGCTCCAGACGTTCCAACCAAAACTGTATCCTCAATCGGTAGGATGCAGTTGAGTTGCAAATCATTAACTGAGGCAATTTGATGCCATTCGCCTTCTTGGTTGCGATGCCATACCGAGCTGCGGTCGGCGATCGCCCACAACCCATCTTGGTTCAAGGAAAGAGCCGTGATGGAATGGCCTTCAAGTTCGACATGCTGACTAGAATCGAGAAACCACAAACCCTCAGACGTTCCTGCGATTACTAAAGGTTTATGTATCGTCTGCTCAACATTGGCAAATGTCGTCTGCTCAATCGACTCCACCTGCCCCACTACTTGCTGTGCAATATTGTTCATGGCTTGAACCTCCTTTAATCATCGGTGCTGCTACCGTGAATTAGCATTTATCCTTACCAACATGTATCCATCCCACGGCACTTGTTCTATATATATTGTACTAAATTCATAAGAGCGAATAACTCAGTCATAAGCATGAGGATAAGCTGAGTTATTGAATTTGGTAATATCTACTTCTGGACGTAATCAACTTTGAAGGTCATAAAGAAACAAGCGATCGCCACCCCTAAATCATCAAATCGTTACAAAAAGTTAAGA
The DNA here is from genome assembly GCA_964242965.1 of uncultured Calothrix sp. GTDB lineage: Bacteria > Cyanobacteriota > Cyanobacteriia > Cyanobacteriales > Nostocaceae > JANNFJ01. The sequence goes on from CAXTCQ010000141.1 coordinate 10,410, forward strand.
TGGCTTGACAGTAAAAGGCTGATAGTGTTGCTAAAAGTTACTTATCAAAAATGTATTTCTGTATGCGATCGCAGCCTATTCTTCGCAACAGCAAAGAAAGCTAGAAGCTCTTAAAATTCTACTTCTTCTCGCTCTTGTCCCGTAGCTTCAATATTATCCACACCTTTAACTGCCCAACACATTGTATCAATGTACTTTGCAAGTTGTTCAATAGTCGGTGCTTCAAATAAATTACGTACAGGCAAATCTATTTGAAAAGTATCGCGGATGCGAGAAACCAACTGAGTTGCTAATAAAGAATGACCCCCCAATTCAAAGAAATTATCGCTCACACCTACTTGCTCTTTTCCCAAAAGTTTAGCCCAAATTTCTACGAGTAACTCTTCAACCTGCGTCCGTGGTGCTAGATAATTTGGACTATCAAAAGTAACTGAATCGGGCATCGGTAAAGCGCGACGGTCTATTTTACCATTTGGCGTTAATGGCAGAAATTCGAGTATTACATAAGCTTTTGGCAGCATATATTCTGGTAACTTTTCTTTTATAAATTGGCGAAGCTGTAAAGCAAAGCTTTGCGTTTCTTGTGTTGGTATTTGTTCTGAGTTGGTAACAATGTAAGCTACCAAATATTTATCATCGGGAACATCTTCACATACAGTAACTACTGTTTCTCTCACTGCTGGATGTTGACTTAACACCGCTTCAATTTCCGACAACTCGATGCGATAGCCGCGAATCTTGACTTGATTATCAATGCGACCTAAAAATTCAATATTACCATCCGGTAAATAGCGGGCTAAGTCTCCTGTTTTGAAAGTAGGGGCGGGGTTCCCCCGCCCGTTATTGAGTAGGGAAGAAAAATTTTCGTATATCGCTTTATTTTTATCGTCAAAAATATTAGAAACAAACCTTTCAGCAGTTAATTCCGGACGATTCAAATAGCTTTGTGCTAGTCCATCACCACCAATATATAATTCGCCAACAATGCCAATAGGCACAGGTTGTAAATGGCTATCTAATATATAAATTTGCCTATTTGTAATCGGGCGACCAATAGGAATAGATGTAGCTGCTTCGGGTAATTCTTCTACGCAGTAATAAGTAGAAAATGTTGTATTTTCCGTCGGACCATAAACATGAATTAGGTGTTTTGGCAAACCATGTTTAATCACCTTTTTCACCCATCTGATATCTACAGCCTCACCACCAAATAGCAAGTATTTTAACGAAGCAAACGCTTGAGGAATATCTCTAGCAATTTGTTGAAATAAAGCTGTAGTCAAAAATAGGACGGTGATACCTTTTTGTTTTATTTGTAATGCAAATTCTTGAGATGAAATTGTTATATGTTTGCTAATTCCAACAAGTTGAGCGCCATTTAGTAACGCTCCCCAAATCTCGAATGTTGCTGCATCGAAAGAAGTGTTTGAGGCTTGAGCAATTTTATCATCAGGTGACAATTTTATATAATTTGTATTGCACACCAAACGATTTACAGCTTTGTGAGTTACAGCTACCCCTTTCGGCTTTCCTGTTGAACCAGAAGTATAAATCACATAGGCTAAATTATTTGATGTAACGCGACTTTTAGGATTTTCTTTATTTTCTTGAGCAATATTTTCCCAATCTTTATCTATGCAAATAATTGGATTCGAGAACCCTGGAAAATGCTTGAGTAATTTTTCTTGTGTTAGCAATACCGTAACTTGTGCATCTACCAACATGAAATTTAAGCGTTCTTGAGGATAGCTAGGGTCGAGAGGAAGATACGCTCCTCCTGCTTTGAGAATTCCCAACAATCCGACTATCATTTCTACAGACTGCGAGATACAAATACCTACCAAGACTTCTGCACCTACTCCTAATTTTTGTAATTGGTGCGCTACTTGGTTACTGCGAATATTCAATTCTTCATAGGTAAGAGACGCGATATCGGGAGGAGACGCGATGTATCGCGTCTCTACATTATTTTCAAAGGTAATTGCGATTGCATTAGGATGCTGCTCTACTTGATTTTCAAATAACTCGTGGATACATTTATCGTGAGGATAATTTGCCTGGGTATTGTTCCATTCCACTAATATTTGATGCGTTTCGGTTTCATTTAATAGCGGTAAATTGGCGATGCGTCGATCTGGATTTTCTACTATACCTGAAAGCAAAGTTTTAAAATGTTCTAGCATCCGGCTGATGGTGGCTTTGTCAAACAAATCTGTATTGTAAACCATTACGCCTCTCAGACCTTCAGAGTATTCCCAGTTTGTACCCCATAAACTTCTAAAATCGTCTGAACATTTCCACAGATGCAATTCTAAATCAAAGCGGGTTTTTTTAAAGTCAATATTTATAAAGCTAGGTACTAATCCCGGTAATTCTAATCCCGACATGGGCGCATTTTGCAAGCTAAACACAACTTGAAATAGCGGATGCTGGCTCAAGTTTCGCTCTGGATGCAATTCTTCAACTAGCTTTTCAAAAGGTAAATCTTGATGACTGTACCCTCCTAATGTTACCTCTCGTACTCTGCCTAATAATTCCCGAAAAGTCGGGTTTCCGCTGAGGTCGGTTCGTAAAACCAAACTGTTGACAAAAAAACCAATTAGCCCTTCAATTTCGCTACGATTGCGGTTAGCAATTGGCGAACCTACCGCGATATCTTCTTGGTGCGTGTAGCGATATAGTAAAATTTGGAATGCTGCCAGCAACGTCATAAAAAAGGTAGTACCTTCTTGCTGCGACAGAGTTTCGAGTGCATCAGTTAGGTTTTTTGGTAACTCTAGAAATTGTGTTGCACCTTGATAACTTTGTATAGGCGATCGCGCTTTGTCGGTTGGCAGATGTAGCATAGAAATACCGTTTAATTGTTGCCGCCAGTAAGTTAACTGACTTTGCAGCACATCTCCTTGCAACCATTCCCGCTGCCAGTGAGCAAAATCGGCATACTGAAGCGGCAATTCCGGTAATAGCAATTTTGCGTCTCCTAATTTCGCGTCTGTAGAAGTAAAAGCTGCGTACAGCGTTCCCAATTCCCGAACCAGCACCCCAATCGACCAATCGTCGCAGATAATATGGTGCATATTCACTAACAGAATATGTTTCGTCTCCGAAAGCACGAGTAATGTTACTCGTAGCAATGGTTCGGAGGACAAATCAAAAGGACGTTCTATCTCTGCGGCAATAATCCGCTTTGCTTCTACCTCGCGTTCTTCAACTGGTAATTGCTGAAGTTCTAATATCGAAGGAAATATTATTAAGCTAGGTAATATAGCCTGTAAAGGTTGCCCATCCGACACCATAAATGTAGTGCGTAAAGTTTCATGACGACGCACGATTTCGTTAAAAGTTTGCTTCAATGCGGTTAAATTAAGCGAACCTACCAAGCGAATGATTGTTGGCACATTATAAATAGTATTACCGGGGATCAATTGGTCGAGGAACCACAACCGCTGTTGGGCAAAAGATGCTGGAAAGACGAAGATATCTTCAGAAGACATTTAGGGTATAGGGAATAGGGAATGGGGAGTAGGGGAACCACTGCTTTGCAGAGCATAGCTTAAAACGGTAGGATTTTTATTTGAAAATTCAAACAATATAATAAATTTCTTTATTTACGAATGATTTAGGGCTGCAATACAAGCTTTTAACTGTGCAGCGAGAACCTGAATATGGGGTTTTCTCAACATAGTTAAATGATTTCCAGGAATTATATTAACTTTTGTTTTTTGATTAGCTAGTCGATCCCAACCTATACTCATATCTTCCCGATCGACGCTTGACTGAACTTTTGTCCTAAAAAGAGTAATTTGTTTAGAGTAAACTTGGGGAACGTAATTGTGAACTGCTTGACTGTTAGTATAAAAAACACGCAGCATCGGGCGAATTGCTAACTCGTTGAGAATTCTTAATCTTGACTCCTCAGACATCATGGTAGCAGCGTCTCCCCAAGTCAAGCGCGAAAATAGATTAACTTCGAGCGTTCGTATGATTCGATCGAGTTTATCAAATATCGGTATCTCAGAAGTTAAACTATTAATTCGCTCCTTAGCAAAAGCAATAATTAAATTAAGATAATCGAACAAAAATGACCACATATATGGTATTACAGTAATTAAAAGAAACTTAAAAACATTAGCCAAGGAAGGTATATTACTCTTAATTGGTGCAGCCGCATCAAGCATCGCCAGTAAAGCTACTTCTTCCCCAGCTTTTTCGAGTTGTTGAGCCATTTCAAACGCAACCAAACCCCCAAAAGACCAACCTCCTAAAAAATAAGGACCCTTCGGTTGTACTTTACGCAATGCTTCAATATAGCGTGCAGCCATATCTTCAATACTAGTTAGTGGAGTTTCTCCATTTAGACCAATAGGCTGTAGCCCATAAAATGGTTGATTTTTACCTAAATGTTGAGCTAATTCGTAATAAGGAAAGACAACACCAAAAATCGGATGGACGCAGAAAAAAGGTGGATTTGAACCATCAGGCTGAATCGGAACTAAGGGAGACCAAGGTAAAGAATCTGCGTCTGAGGACAGACAACTTGCTAAACTTTCAACCGTTGGATTTAAAAATAGGGTAGATAATGGTAAGGTTCGCTCAAATTTTTGGTATATCTGGTCTAAAAGGCGTACAGATAGTAGCGAATCTCCTCCTAAATCGAAGAAGTTATCATTAATGCCTACACGCTCAATATTAAGGACTTCAGCCCAGATTTTTGCTAAGGTTGATTCGCTTGGAGTACGAGGGGCTATAAAGGTTTTATCTGTTGAGTTAGTGGGAATATTAAGTGCCGCGATCGCATTACGATCCACTTTACCTACTTCTGTCAGCGGCAAAGATTCCAGCATGACAAATGCTTTCGGCATCATGTATTCTGGTAATTTTTCTTTTAGGAATTCGCGTAATACAGACGTGACATGAGCATGAGACGCGATATATCGCGTCTCTACATTGGGAACAATATAGGCTACTAAATACTTATCACCAGATAAATTATCTTTAGCAATTACTATTGTTTTTTGTACAGTTTCATGCTGAATCAATATTGTTTCAATCTCGGACAATTCAATGCGAAAACCACGAATTTTAACTTGATTATCGATGCGACCTAAAAATTCAATATTACCATCTGGTTGATACCGAGCTAAATCACCTGTTTTGTAAAGTCGTGCTTTGTTTAGCTCCTCCCTAACCCTGCTTTTCAAGGAGGAAATTAAGCCCCCCTTTTTAAGGGGGGTTGGGGGGATCGAAAATATTTCCACATCACCAACTGAACCGAATTGCTTTTTATCATTAAAAGGATTAGCAATAAACTTTTCAGCAGTTAATTCGGGCTGGTTGAGATAGCCTCGTGCCACTCCCTCACCAGCAATGCATAATTCTCCAGGAATTCCAACTGGTAAAGGTTGTAGATGCTTATCTAATATATAGATTTGAGTATTTGCAATCGGGCGACCAATCGGCAATTTTTCATCAACGGCATTAATCTCAGCAACGGTTGACCAAACAGTTGCTTCAGTCGGTCCATAAGCATTAAAAAACTTACGCTTCGAGTTCCACCAACGTCTGATAATCTCCTGAGAACATGATTCGCCAGCACAAATAATGGTTTGTAATGCCGGAAGCGAATCTGTAGGTAAAACTGCCAAGACCGCAGGTGGAAGAGTAACGTGGGTAATGGCTTTTTCGCGCAATATTTGCAGTAAAGGTTGTCCGGGGAGAAGCGATTCAAAGTTCGCTAAATAAAGCGTTGCTCCTGCTGTTAATGCCATGACAATCTCAAAAATTGAGGCATCAAAGCTTAATGATGCAAATTGGAGAATGCGGTGACTCGGTTGCAAGTTAAAAACTTCAATAGTCGCTCTTGCTAAGTTAGAAAGTCCTCGCTGTTCTATTAAAACGCCTTTAGGTTTCCCTGTTGAACCAGAAGTGTAGATTACATAAGCGAGGTTATTATTTGATATGCAAGTGATGGGGTTTTCGTGGCTTTGTTGCGTAATAGTTGCCCAATCTTCATCTATGCATACAGATAAGAGATCCCCCCAACCCCCCTTGACAAGGGGGGCTTTAATTAAAGAGGAATGAGTAAGTAGTAATGAAATTTTTGCGTCTTCCACCATAAAATTTAGACGCTCTTGAGGTAAACTCGGATCTAAAGGTACGTATGCACCACCTGCCTTAAGGATACCTAATAACCCGACTATCATCGAGAGCGATCGCTCAACACAAATCCCAACTAACATATCTGGCACTACCCCCAACTGTTGCAAGTGATGTGCAAGTTGGTTTGCTTGAATATTTAATTCGCGGTAAGTAAGAGATACGTTTTCACTCTTAAGCGCCGTTGCATCGGGAGTTTGTTCAACCTGCGCTTCAAATAATTGATGAAAACACTTATCTGGATATTCTTTCCTAGTATCATTCCAATCAATCAACAATTGCTGTTGTTCGCGTGCAGTCAGCCAAGGTAAATCGATTAAATGCTGTTCTGGATTAGTTACAATGCTTGCTAGCAACGTTTGAAAATGTCCCAGCATTCGGGTGATAGTAGCATCATCAAATAAATCGGTACTATATATTACTTGTCCTTTAATGCTTTCTGAATCCTGCCACAGATGAAACTCTAAATCAAGCTTCGCAGTTTCGCTGTCGAACTCGAACTGCGATAGCGTTAGTCCAGGCAATTCTAACGCTTCGATGGGAGTATTTTGCAGGCTAAATACTACTTGGAACAAGGGATGTCGGCTTAAATCTCTCGCACAATGCAGTTCCTCCACCAGCTTTTCAAAAGGCAAGTCCTGATGAGCGTAAGCAACTAAAGTCACCTCTCGGACTCGATTCAACAATTCTCGAAAAGTTGGATTTCCTGATAAATCGGTACGCAACACCAAACTATTGACAAAAAAGCCAATTAACCCTTCTATCTCGCTGCGATTGCGATTGGCAATTGGCGAACCGACAGCTATATCCTCTTGCTGCGTGTAGCGATAAAGTAAGGTTTGAAACGCTGCCAGCAGAGTCATGAACAAGGTAACACCTTCTTGCTGCGAGAGTGTTTCTAATGCCCGACTCAAAGATTGTGGTACTTCGAGAAATTGTTTCGCACCTCTGTATGTTGGTACTGCTGGTCTAGGTCGGTCGGTCAGCAAATTTAGTGTTGATAAATTTTCTAACTTGCTGCGCCAGTAATTTAACTGAGTTTGAAGGGGCGAACAACCGTTTGTCCCGACTGTTTGCAACCATTCGCGTTGCCATTCGGCAAAATCTGCATATTGAATCGGTAGTTCTGGAAGGGGCGATGGCGGCAGCCACTCCTGAAAGGAGTATCGCTTATCCTCTAAAAAGCCTGTATATAATGTCCCCAATTCCCGAATTAACACGCTAATCGACCAGCCATCAGCAACAATGTGATGTAAATTCAATAGTAGCAAATATTCTGCTTCACCCAGTTGCAGTAGCGTTACTCGCAGCAATGGTCCGGTGGTAAGGTTAAAAGGGCGTTTAGCCTCTGCGGTTACTAGTTGCTGCACTTTTGCAGACTGTCTTACTTGATTGCGTAGGTCGATTATGGGAAGGGGTACAGTTAGAGTGGGAGATATTGCCTGTACGGGTTGTCCCTCGATAATGATAAATGTCGTGCGTAAAGTTTCGTGACGGTCTACTATTTTGTTGAATGCCTGATGTAACGCTGCTAAGTTAAGCGAACCTGTCAAACGCAGTGCTGCTGAGACATTATAAAATGGATTGCCCGGTGCTAGCTGGTCGAGAAACCACAGCCGTTGCTGGGCAAAAGAAGTGGGAAAGACAAAAACCTCGGTTTCTTGAGGAAAATCTTGTTTTCCTGCCTTAGCTGTAAGAGAGTTACTCAAAATATCTTTACTCGATTGTTAAGCTCATACCAAGTGTAATGATTGTATAACTGATTGACTAACAGTTTGTTTCACAGCTATATTTTTAAATCTGTTCTGGAGTCAGTTGAACTTTGACAGGACTTACGCAACGCGGACGAAATATTAAGCTTTCTAGACCTTTTCGATCCCCCCAACCCCCCTTAAAAAGGGGGGCTTTGCGTAAGTCCTATTTGATTTTGATTGTTTTCATCTGCTAATAATTTATTTTGTATTTTTTTATACTCTTTCTTGATTTCATCAGCCAATTGTTCTGGGCTGATAATTTGAGCATTTGCCCCATATTTCAAAATGCGCTGTCGAAACCAAAACCAATAATCTATTGTTGCTTCGATGTCACTATATTTTCCTTCAGAATCTTTACAAACAATAACTTCATCCTTGCGGCGAGGTGGGTAGTTTGCCAATGGTCCGCTTGTGCGATAGCGTACTTTTAATGTAGGAAAGTCACAGGATGCCCAACGAGTGTCTGATGCTGCACCAACGTTGGTAATTTTATCGAGGCGAAAAATATGGTTTTGGTCGATGTTATGCCAGTAGTCAAATCGCCAAGAACGCCAATCGGGTATAAATGCAAATAGGTAGAGGATACCATCGTGCAAGCGCAGTTCCGAGCGATCGATATCCCAGATTCGTCCTTCTCCTGGTTTGCTTTCATAGCGAATAGTGTAGCGGCATTGTTGTTGAAAGCGCTCTTGGAATTGCCGAACGATCGCATCTAAATTGCGATCGCTATAATCAACGGGAGGGTTAAAATCAACCTTAACAAACGCTGGAATATCTGATTCTGTAAGGTTGCCAATGCGTTGAATTTGATTTGCTTGTGCCAAAAACCCCATGTCGGAAAGGAAATAAGCGGCTACTGCAAGTGCTTGTCGCTGTTCGATGGAAAGAAGAACAGGGAAATTGGACTCGACTAGTTCGTAGGGACTGTGAGTTCCGCTGTCAATTTCAATACCGCAGTCTCTGAGTTTGCGAATTGTGCGGGTAAGTTTTTGTTTAACATCAGCATTATCTGTAGATTTACCATGCTGTTCGAGAAAAATGCATAGTAAATCTGCTAGTTCTTCGCGTCGTCGTGGTTTTTCGGCTAGAAGTCTGAGGATTTCTAGAGCAAAGGCAATTTGGTTGTAATTGCCGTCACTTTTGGGGGACATATGGGAAGATGTTAGCAAAAAATTTTGCAATCAAAAAACAATTATATAGCAAGATATATATTCCCAGATACTTCAAGCCCGGTCAACTTCGTAGTTTTCCTGACATAGCGTACCGAACAGTTACTAGCTTGGCATCGGTGGTTACACAGCATCAGGAAAATATCTAGGAAATGCAATCCGAAATTCGCGGTTTGCAAACCGAGAACCGTCGCATTCTTGACTACCTCGAACGCGGTGAGCAAGAAAATGGATAGAACTGAGATAAAAGCATTATCAAGGCAAGTTTATTTTTGTAGGTTGGGTGTAGCGGTAGCGGAACCCAACATGTTAATTGTGTTGGGTTCCACTTCGGACTCTGTTGGCGAAATATATCTTAATACTTCAAACCCTTGTTTCTGCGTAGGTTGGGTGGAATGAAATGGAACCCAACGCTTTTAATACCATTGATTTTCCGACGTTTTAAATGTAACAAAATGTTTCGCCAACAGCATCCACTTCGTTCCACCCAACCTACTTTTAATTATCAGTGTTTAAGCAAACTTGATATTAGAGGAAATCAAAGCGATCGCGTACAGACTAGAGTTTCAATCCCGTGAACGGGTTTCATTAATTTGAAAGGCCGTTCGGTTTTCTCGAATTTCAAGTCTTTGACGTGTTTCAATCCCGCGAACGGGTTTCATTAATTTGAAAGTACACATCTCCTCGTGCCCGCAAACGCGAATATCAGTTTCAATCCCGCGAACGGGTTTCATTAATTTGAAAGCTTCCGCAATGACCCTGCTTTGAGAAAACTTGAGTTTCAATCCCGCGAACGGGTTTCATTAATTTGAAAGAATCGCAGAGATGGTCAAAGAGCATAAGCTTAACGTTTCAATCCCGCGAACGGGTTTCATTAATTTGAAAGCATACAAGACTGCTCACGCAATAGTGCGGACTGGGGTTTCAATCCCGCGAACGGGTTTCATTAATTTGAAAGTAGGGTTTGTACTGGGGTGCTATCTTCGGTCTTGTCGGTTTCAATCCCGCGAACGGGTTTCATTAATTTGAAAGAATCGCAGAGATGGTCAA
>CAXTCQ010000142.1:0-20362 GCA_964242965.1 uncultured Calothrix sp.
GAGTAGGGGGAGTGGGGGAAGTAGGCGAAGTAGAGGAAATTAATTACTAGCTCCTAACTCCTAACTTCTAACTCCTAACTTCTCCTTACTCCCTACTCCCTACACTTCTAAAACTGAGTCATGATGTACAAAAGCAGGAACAGAATAATCCAAATAATATCGACAAAGTGCCAGTAAATTTCTGCCATCTCAATACCAGTGTGTTTAGTAGCAGAGTAATGACCTTGACGACGACTGCGCCATAACACACCTAAGATTAACAGTAATCCCACAAATACATGCAAGCCATGAAATCCGGTCAAAATATAGAAACAGTTGGCAAATATATTCGTACTCAGACTGTATTCTAAATGCTGGTACTCGTAAATCTGACCTGCCAAAAAGGTTGCACCCATAACAGCAGTGACGAAGTACCAAAACCGCATTCCCCAGACGCTGTTACGCTTAATTGCTACATCACCAAGATGAATTACAAAGCTGCTAGAAACCAGAATCGCGGTGTTAATAGCAGGTAAAAATAACTCGACTTCAGTACCTTTGGGCGGAAAAACGGGGGTTGTACCTTTAAAGAATAGATAAGTGGCAAAAAAACCACCAAACATTAAAGATTCCGATGCTAAGAAAGTTAAAAGTCCCAAAACACGCAAATCCGGGTGTTCCTCGTGATGGGCTGGAGTTGATGTTGCTACTACCATATGTTTAATGAGGGAGTTAGGAGTTGGGAGTTAGGAGTTAGGAGTTGGGAGTTAGGAGGGGCGGGTTTATTAAAATTTCTCTTACTCGTTAAGATTATATCGGTGAACCCGCCCGTACAGGAGTTAGGAGTTAGGAGTTAGAAATACCTTTTCCCCTTTACCCTTTCCCCCTTCCCCTCTTACACTGCTATATCTCCTAGTGGATCGGCGCGGTGATAGTCGGTCATGCCGTAGTCGTAGGGTCCGTGAGTGACAACGGGTAAGACTTCCCAGTTTTCAATGGTTGGAGGTGAACTGGTTGTCCATTCTAAAGTGAGTGCATCCCAAGGATTATCACCTGCGATTTCTCCTTTAGTCCAACTTTTAATTACGTTAATGGTGAAAGGTATTACAGATAAACCCAACAGAATCGCACCTACAGTACAAAGCTGGTTGAGGGATGCAAATTGCGGGTCGTACATAGCAACGCGACGCGGCATTCCTTGCAAACCGAGTTCGTGCATCGGTAAGAATGTTAGGTGCGTACCGATGAATGTCATACCAAAGTGAACTCGTCCCCAGGTTTCATTTAACATGCGTCCGGTCATTTTCGGGAACCAATGATAAATACCCGAATAGATACCAAAGACGGAACCGCCGAATAAAACGTAATGGAAATGTCCAACTACATAATATGTATCGTGAACGTGAATATCAAAGGGGGCGGTACCCAAAGTTACACCACCGATACCACCAAACACAAACATCGACAGTAAACCAACCGCAAATAACATCGCGCTGGTATAGCGGATTTTACCCCTCCAAAGCGTGGCAACCCAACCGAATATTTTTACTCCCGTAGGGACTGCAACTAACAGCGTCGAGAGGGTGAAAAATACCCGCATCCAAGCAGCAGTACCGCTGGTAAACATGTGGTGAACCCACACGAACAAGCCCACTAAGCAAATTGCCAATGTCGAGAATGCGATCGCTTTATAACCAAAAATAGGTTTGCGCGAATGCACCGGAATGACTTCGGACATAATGCCGAAGATGGGCAGAATCATTAGATACACTGCCGGGTGCGAATAGAACCAGAATAAGTGCTGGTAAAGGACGACATTACCGCCGTTTTCAGGCTTAAAGAATGATGTCCCAAAATTGATATCAAACAAAAGTAACACCAAACCTGCGGCAAGTACGGGGGTTGATACCAGCGCTAAAACCGAGGTGGCAAGGATTGCCCAGCAAAATAGCGGCAGTTGATCCCAGCGCATACTGGGAACTTTCATTTTGAGGATGGTAACTACAAAGTTTACCGAACCCAAAATCGAGGATGAGCCAACTAATACGATAGCTAAAATCCATAATGATTGAGCTATCGGGGCGGTAATTAAGGAAAGTGGCGGGTATGCCGTCCAACCCGATTGCGAGCCACCGAAGAAGAAACTAGCGAGAAGTAGGAGTCCTGCGGGGGGGTTGAGCCAGAATGCTAGAGCATTTAGCTTCGGGAATGCCATATCCCGCGCTCCTATCATCAGCGGGACTAAATAATTACCAAAACCACCGATGGCACTCGGTACAATCCATAAAAAAATATAAACTTATGGTTGTCATGCTGGATTCCATCAGTGGAAACGCTTACTACTACACCTTCACTGCAACCCTTACGGTGGCGGTTCATCGATTTCTTCATCGACATACTGCGGCCGCAACGATGGGTCAGCCATTATCTTTCTTTAGGTTTCAAGGTCAAGATGTCTTATTAGATACCATCTTAGTGCTGATTGTTTGAGGGTTCTGCCGTAACAGATACTTTCGAGAACCTGCTCAACTTTGTCAATAATTAATACGTCGAACGGTTGTTTGACGTTCAATAAAGCCGCGAGAGATACGTCGGTAATCGCTAGTTTATCGCAATAATTTAGCTCGTCTTTTTCATTAGCATAGTGATAGTCATGTTCATTTTTTTGGCTAATTCACGAATATCAAAGTCTGGTTCGCAGAGATTTATTTGTGGTCGCCTCATTGGTTGAAAATAAAATTTATTTTTGTCTACACATCATGTCATTGATAATAGTAGATATACTAAATTTTTCAATATAATATAAAATTTATTTTGCTTATGTCTGACTATAAAAGAATCAGATCGCTTTTATCCTAACAGCATATGTTAAAAAAATATCATCACAAATTCTTTTTTACCGTAACTCGCAAAAAAAGGCTCTACGTAGCTATCTTACAGATATCCCAGTAGTTAGAACGATAAAAACCCATCATCAAACCCAAAGGTAATTTCCAGCAACCGTACCTGTGAAATTTCTTACAGCCTGTTGCTGGAAAATTCTCTGTACAAATATCAAAGAAAAATCCGCTGGAAATGAGGCATGGCTAACATTCCATCGGGAGATTTATTGATAGAATTATTAAGAAATCGCTTCAGAACATCAAAGTTTTTTATGAGATTAGCAGCAGACATTTTAAGAGACGCTTTTAAACGTGTCGATAAATACCTCGAAGAAACGAATATCACGCGAGAAGAATTGCTGTTATTGAGCGAGGCAGAGCGAAAGTTAAGATTTAAAAACTATATCAATAACGCCTCTGTCGCACCAGATAACTTCAATCAAATCATTGTAAAGCAAGTTGCGCTCGTGAACTGACATACTCTCCCAAAGTTCAACATTTAGCAGCGTTACATCTTGGTATCGTTTTTCTCTTTCAAAAGACTCAACTATTTTCATTTTCTGACTTTCTTGAAGTAAAAATAGCTGAGTCTTTTTCTTTTCGATAACTTCTTGTAAATCGGAGTCGTTGATAGATTCTAATAGTTCAATAGACTTAATCAGTGCTTCTGCTTCGGGGTTTATTTGTGGCGAATCTTCTGATGAATTTATCACCCTATCAACCAGTTTTTTAGCATGGGTTAACAATGCATTACGAACTTTCTGCTCAATCATATCGAGGGAAACGCCTTTGTATTTTGAATATTCAGGGCTACATCGTGGGTCGCGTTCCCTTGCTCTACGACACGACAGAGCGCGACCGTAAGACCCATCTTTTCGTTTAAAGTTTGTTCGCATAGTCATCAATCCACCGCAGTTTTTGCAACGAGCAATACCGCTAAAAACATTCGTCAATTTGTCAGTAGAGATACCTTTTTTACGTAGCTTGTTATCTTCGAGTATCGCTTTAATAGTTAACCATTCTTTTTCCGTTATTAGGGGTTTGTGTTTCCCCTCAACTATCATCTGTGGTGTTTGCCGTCCAAAGGATAAGTACTGTAGCTGTCCTCGTAATATTGCGTTCTCTAACCAACGCTTCAAACTATGGGTCAATGGTGCTTTTAAATGAATCTTCCCGTAATAGCTTGAGGGGTGGCAGTAATAGTTTTTTCTAAATTCATTTATCACTTTACCGATCGATTTATGTTCCAAAAACAAATCAACCAACGACCTTGCAACTTCAAAGTAACTTTTGTTGCTTTCCGGGTATAAATCGTTGTTAGGGCGTAATTCACCGTCAATTTTTATATATCCAAAAATGGGTTTATAAGGTTCTTTGCGCTCACGATGCTTGGCGTGACCTTGTTTTGAATGGGCTTGAATCCTATCTCTGACCTGAGCCGCAAAAGCAGCCTTCATTCTTCCCATTAATCGCCCGTCGGGGGAGTGCAAATCGAGTTCGCCATCTTCAAGCGTTTTTAAGGCAGTGCCATGTTTAGCAAACAATTCCCGCAATGATTCCCATTGACTTGGTGAGCGTGTCAACCTATCGAAGTTTGGAATAACTACACGGTCTACCTTCCCTGTTTTGACTAGTGCCAGAACGTCGTTTAGTCCCTTGCGGTTTTCGACAGCGCCGGATTCAACATCGAAAAACACAAGGTTTTCTGGGATACCATACAATATTAGTGCCCCAATGTAACGTTCCAGGGCATGACCGTCGCTTACCTGTTGCTGGGATGATACACGACAGTACCCAACTACTAACCTTTGCATAATGTTTTGCTAAATTCACCATAGCATTTTACCACGACAACCAGGAGTCCAATTTAAAATCATAATTGTGCCGTGGTTGGTCATGAATGCGTTGTATAAATTGGGGTCGAGAAAGTCAGAATCGGGTGTGGCAAGTTCAGTTCGGATTGCCACTGCCATCAACCCACCAATTAGATAAAACGCAAATGCGGTAACTAGATATTGAATCCCGATTACTTTATGGTCGATGTTAAATGTGAAGTAGTCATACCATTTCCAAGCTTTATGGGGGGTGGTATGACCAACTGCCACATGACCAGTTTGCTTATCCAGTGGATTCTCGCGTGGAAGTTGTATTGTCATAAGTATTTATCCTTTTTGCTATTTGTCAGGAGTTAGGAGTCAGAGCTAGCAGTTAGCAGTTAGCAGTTAGTTGCAATGATTATTGAGCGCTGACTACTTACTGCCGACTTCCTGACTACTTACCACTGAATACTGACCCCTGACCTCCTGACCCCTGACCGCTAATTTGATATTTCCCGGATTTACTCCCATTGCTTGTGCATAAGGCGCGAGATAATCAGATTTTGATAGTTCGCTGGGTCTAATTGCAACAACCTGCTGTTTTGCGCTAGCAATGCGATTGGTTTCTAACCACTCATCAAATTCGTCTTGTGTATGGACAAAAACTTGCGATCGCATTGACCCATGATAACCACCGCACAATTCTGCACATACTATCGGGTATGTTCCCGGTCTGGTTGCAACAAAGCGAAGTTCGGTTGTTTGTCCGGGAATCGCGTCTTGTTTGAGTCTAAATTGCGGAACCCAGAAGGAATGAATCACATCGGTAGCTGCAATGTTTAATTGCACGTCAGCACCTACGGGAACGTGAAGTTCACCCGATGTGATACCGCTATCGGGATAATTGAAAATCCAAGCAAACTGCATTCCAGTAATATTGACAAGCAAATCAGCGTTTTTACCTTCCTCCTGGGGATTTGCACCAATCCCAACTTTTTCTTGGGGTGTGATACTAGGTGCTTTAACTGGTATTACACCAGGTGCTTCAACGAAGGGTTTTGGTTCAACGGGTGATTCAACTGGTAATTCAACGGGTGATTCAACGGATAACTCGGTTGGTGCTTCAGTCAATTCTTTAGTAAGTGCTTCTTCAGTCGATGCTTGAATGGGTGTTTCAAGAGGTACTTCAACACCCGAATCGCTTAAAGTTGCAGCAAGAGCGCTTCCAACACCTTGGGTTGTAGATACCGACGCATGTCCCATTGTATGGTTATGACCACCAACACCTAAACCACCCATTCGTGTATACACATCTACGCTGTAAATACCTAAGACGATGACAATAATTGATGGAATTGCTGTCCAGAAGATTTCTAAAGCAAAATTTCCCTCAATTGGCATTCCGTCTCTGTCATCACCTTCACGACGACGGTATTTTAAGAAGAAAATCAAAATTGCTCCCTGAACCACCAAAAACAAAGCAGTGGCAATGGTGAGCATAACACTGAAAAAGCTATCTACTAAGGGTGCTTGTTCGGATGCTTGCACTGGTAGTAGAATAGCGTAGTTTTGACCTACCCAAATGCTGAAACCTGCGACTAGTATTCCAGCAATTAGAGTCCACAGTGAAACAGGGATTTGTTCCATACTAATCTGTATTATGTACCTTTCAATAAAAGTGTAGTTTTCTGAAGCGAGCTTTTTTCTAGCAATTTGCGAGCAGCTAGATTAAATATTTCAATGGCAGAGAAGCCAGCAGTTTACAAAGAAGTGCTGTAATCTATTCTCTCTGCCTTATCTTAATACATTTGATTTTGTTTTTTCATATATGCTACACGCGGAATATAAATATTCTTCATGCCATTTCAACCGCCTTTATAATTCTGGGGCCAAATTTAAATTATATGTCATTTTTTTAGATTTTTTTAATTAATGTTTTCTGAAAAAAATTAAGTACATTGATAACTTTAAAGACTGATATTTACACTTATCAAGTTATTAAGATTCGAGCGGTTTGTTTAAAAAATTATCAGGGGTTACAAGAATCCCACGACTTATCAATTTTAATGAAATAGACTATTAGGTATAATAAACATCCCTCCAAACAAGCCTACTTATAAACAAAGTCAATCAATACCTAACCGAAGATTATATATATTGATTAAATAAAAAAGCTTTCAGTAAAAAATACAATTATTAATAAAGTTAGTTAATTTAGATTAAAATGTGAATTAATAGCAATATAGCGGTTCTCAGTTTAATGAAGTACACTAGCTTCGTCCAAGATGTAAGGGCACAGCACTGCTGTGCCCCTACGACTGTACCTCACTTGAGAGGGAAACGCTATAACTATTTATAATTCTGTTTACTATGAACTATCAAATTGCTGTAGCAAGTAAACAGCAAGCGTTATCCTCGCATAAATTATAAACTAATTTTTAGATTTTTCTCAAATAGTGTAAAACTGAAAATTATCCAGAATAACCTTATCCAAAATTTTGAAGTGAAGTTTGATATTAAAGCCGTAGAGACGTTATATATAACGTCCCTACAGAATTGATAACATTAACCATCATGTGGTTTACTAACCCTGTTCTAACAGAAAATTGAGATAAAGGTTTTAATTGTCTACCGTAACGTGAGTGTAGCAATTCTTCGGGCAAATTCTAGAACATGCTTCACAACCGATACAATTGTCTGCATTGCTAACGGTCATGACTTTCTTTTCGACATCACCATCATCCTCGTCTTCAACAAATTCTCCTTCGTCATCTACTGCCCGCAGTGTTAATACGTTGTGTCCGCAAATTTTAAAACATCTGCCACAACCGATACATTTATGTTGGTCAATTTCTTGAACAAATTTAGGTGTCCAAGTTTTACCACTGAATGTCAATCCTGTTAATGTTGCCATGTCTCCACCTTCTACAATCTTTACTTGAAATGAATATAAGACTTTTGCACCCTTGGGATGCATTAGACTTCTCATGCTTCTGATATTAACAAATGATTTTTATTTAAATAGTAGCCTTTATATCTCTAGTCAAACTATGGCTTGTACATTATTTATATTTTCATGATTAATGCAACTATTTTTTAATAAAGCTAGCAATATGAGACAAGAGCAGAAGCTATCAAAACTTAATAAATACCAAAAATATATTTTTTGACTTTTATGTAAAAGTGAGTTTTCTAGTATTATTCGATAATTTAAAGTTGCTAATTTCCACAATATAATTATTTATATTGATACTAATTTTCATTTGTTTGATAGATACTTTTGTGAATATAATAGTTAGTATCTGGCAATACAGAATTTATGGCCTATCAATCATGACTTTAGGCTAAGAAACTTCAAAATAAACCCGCTTGGACTTTTTGCAAATAAAATAGAAATTGCTGCTAAATTGTAACTATTTTTACGAATTAATAATGAATCTTAATTATTAATAATATTAATAAAAGCAGTCGGTGTCGTTAATAGTATCTATACTTGTTCGTTAATAACACTTTATCTAACGGTTTCAAAACTAGAAAATCTTAGCGGAGTCAGCGAAAAAAGAATGCAAAAAACCTATAGCTTCGCTCAATACGAACAAATATTTCATAGTTATTGTGACATCTTAGAAGAAAGAAACATTCAGAAAAAAGTTCAGGGTTAGTAACCTTGAATAGCTTCCAGTTGGATGCAAAGTCCTATCATTGGATGTAAATAGATTGTCCGGTCATTAATAGCAATTCTTAAGAGCTTGCGAGTGTGGTCGTAAGTGGTTTATCAAAGGACACATCCAGAGGAGACTTGAGCATAAGCACACAAAATACGAGTAATCTGGCAATAGCCTTATGCCTTATACGATTTCTAATAGTAGTTGCGTTGGATGCGATAAATGTCGTCCTGAGTGTCCTGTGGGTGCTATTAAATTAGTGAACAATGAATATTGGATAGACCCTTGTCTGTGTAACAATTGTGAGGGTTTTTATCCAAAACCCCAATGTATAGCAGTATGTCCAACACAAGCTTTTATACCTTTACAGGTAAAGCGCGGTAGATGTAAAGTAGAACCACGCGAAGCGACCAGTCCGAGTTTATTTTCTAACGGTAAAAGTAACTCCTTTGCTTCGGCGATCGCAATCTGGGAAGGTTGTAATGTCCTAGCGCAGCGGACATCGCTACCCTGGGAAGTCGATGCAGATGGGTATATATGCTATCGTCGGCAAGTAAATCAAGGTAAAGGTGCGATCGCGTTTTATTTGACTGCACCATTTAGCGATAATAAACTCGCAACCCAAATGGCAGCGGTTGAAGCTTTAGATATTCGCGCTGCTAGTATTCACCTGATTTTTGCAGCACAAATTACAGCTTTAGAAAAACCTTGGCAGCAAGAATTTGTAATTGATGACAAACAAATCGAGAAATATCTCGGTTTGGGAAAACGTAAAGACCTTACCAAACCTGCGAAGTTGACATTAATGAAAAACCTGGTTCGCCAAGTTTGTTCGCTAGTGACTTCGATTGATTGGGCACAACAAGGTCGCATTCGCGGGTTTTCAATTGAAAAAACTCCTCTATGGGATTTAATTGATATTCAACATCACTTCCAAGAAGATGAAGCTGGATGTAAGTATTTAACTGGGTTAACTTTTAAAGTCAAAGCCGGAATTTGGACGGAGTATTTCTTAAATCGACAAGGATGTAAAGAAAGCAATGCATTTTATCAATATGGAAGCTTACCTAAATCGCTGTTAAATACGGTTATGAGTATTTGGCAGCAACACGAAGGTGCTGCAAGATTGATGTTATGGTTGTTATTTAAAACCAAAATGGGTAAAGAACAACGCATTACTGTTCCGACTTTATTGCGTGTTGCCTATGGCGAACGAAAAGTTGCCACAGCTTGCAGGCAACGCGACGACCGCAAGCGCTTACTAAAAACTTTTGAAAGCGATTTAGAGGTCTTAAACCACTTTGGTTTGAAGCCTAATTTTGACCCAATTACCTATCCACCAGATATCCAGCCATTATGGGCTAAATTAGTCGATATTCCCGAAGACCCGGACGAAGCTTTGGAATTTTGGATTAACGACGGTGGGGGGACTTCACGGCTGACTGATGCGGGTCCGCGAGGTAAATGGAATCTGTTGATGAATGCACGGATTTTGTCATTTGAATTGCCTCCCGAACTCGAACAGAAACTTTCTGAAGCTCAGAAGAAGCATCAAGCAACAAGAAGTAGAAGAAAGGTAAAAACGACTGGTGGTTTGTTGGGAGAACAAATTTCGCAAGCTCGAAAAAATCTCAATCTTTCACAGCGCGAATTGGCAAAATTAGCTGGAAAAAGTCAAAGCTGGATACGCGATATCGAAAATGGTCGTCTGAAAGTCAAGACCGAAGACCAGACAATTTTGCGGAAGGTTTTAAATATTGCTTAGTTGCTCAACTTCTGAAAGAATGATGAGAAACGGTAAAACCAATTGAATGATTTCCTCAAAAATCCTCTACATGCTGTCATAATCAATGTGGCAGCATGAGGGTTTGAGATATGAAAAAAGTTAAAGTTAAATATTTGGCTTTTTTAATAGTATTAATACTTACCTTCGTGGCGATGTTTCCTGCTGAAGCTTATACATGTCGCAATTATAATGGTCATCAAGTTTGTATCCTCAGTATTAAGCGTAGTGCTAAAAATCATTGGGAATACCGCGCATCCGTAAGTGCTGATGGAGTTAAGATGCCTGTAGAAGTTTATAATTGTCGTAACGCTCAAAGACCACTGCTTACGCAGCATAGCATTCGCGTTCAAAATGATGACAAGGTAATGCCATTTGGAAAGGACGATGCGCGAGAAGTTATATGCAGCTTATTCAAAAAGGTATCGTAACTATTAAGTACTAAAATACACTTGTATTTTTTTCACAATGAGATGTCTTTGCTTCAATTTTAGAATTACCCATTTACCCTTTCCTCGATTCTTCTTTGACCAACAACTTTTGGAGCATCGATGAGCAAAGTCAAGCGATCGCATCGTGCTGTCAAAAATGGATTTCCTAATTTCAACTTGGCAAATGGACTCTCGAATGGTATTTCCAATTTGGAACCGATGAAACCTAACTTAAATTCAAACTCAAACGGAAATGATAGTACCTTTGCATCTTGGGTACTATAACTCGACCACCCAAACCACTGTCGCCATGTCAATAAGCTTTGTTTGTTGTAATCAAGGCTGCATAGCGTTTTATTTCCTTGCTGCACTACTACTCGTTTATCAAGCTGCCAAGTGAAGTTAGCAAGCTCTTTTGGTAATCCCCAAATTTCTCGACCACCCGCTACCGAATCCGGATTATCTACATATATATGTGAAACCCAACCGCCAATTTTGCCTTGATAGCTAACCAATCCCGGTACAACAATTAATTCGCTATATTCCAATATTGAACCTGATTGATATTTTGATAAATACACACCACCAATCGTTTGACCTGGGAGAATTGAGAAAATTTCAAATTCGTTGGGAATTAAATCGCGCACGCAGTCAATATCAATTAAATGTACTGTTTGTACTGCATAGCCTTGTAAATTCCAAGGTGCTGCCGGATAACTCATTTTGATCTCCTTTTGACTTACCCAATAACTCTTCTTTGCGCCTCTGCGCCTCTGCGCGATAAAAAACATATCGAGTGTAACTTGATAAATATCAAAACATCCAACAAAAAAACACCACCCAAGGATAGACCTTAAGTGGGTTTTAATAATAAGCTAATTGTTAGTTGTCGTCTATCACCTATAGAAGCGCGAAAAGAGACGCGAAATTACCCTGCACCGAACCCCTTGCGGGGAACGCGTCTCTACATTCACAACTAATTACTTACTTTCAGTAAAGTCAGCATCAATTACATCATCGCCGCTACCGCCGGAAGTACCAGCGTCTCCGCCAGGAGTAGCACCATCAGCACCGGGAGCGCCTGCACCTGCACCACCTTGCTGGTAAATATTGCTACCAACTGCAAATAAAGCTTGTTGCAATTCAGGCATTAACTTTTGAATTTGTGCGTCGTCTTCCTTAGCAACCGCATCTTTGAGGTCTTTTACCAAACCTTCAATTTTGGTCTTATCAGCTTCGGGAACCTTATCACCCAATTCCTGAATTTGCTTCTCAGCTTGATATGCTAAAGAGTCAGCTTGGTTCTTGCGGTCGATTCTCTCACGACGTTCTTTATCAGTGGAAGCGTTTTGTTCGGCATCGCGCACCATCTTCTCAACATCGCTCTTATCAAGGGTTGAGGCACCTGTGATGCTGATAGACTGTTCCTTACCTGTACCCTTATCTTTCGCAGTTACATTCAAGATACCGTTAGCGTCGATATCGAACACAACTTCGATTTGAGGTACACCGCGAGGTGCAGGAGGAATGCCATCAAGACGGAACGTTCCTAAACTCTTGTTATCGTTAGACATTTCGCGTTCACCTTGGAGAACGTGAATTTCTACGTTGGTTTGTCCGTCAACTGCGGTAGAGAATACTTCCGACTTCTTGGTAGGAATAGTAGTGTTGCGAGGAATAATCTTGGTCATGACACCACCCAATGTTTCCACACCGAGAGATAGAGGTGATACGTCTAACAGCAAGATACCAGTAACATCACCAGCCAAAACACCCGCTTGGATTGCCGCACCAACAGCTACCACTTCGTCGGGATTAACGGTTTGGTTGGGGTCTTTACCAAGTGTATTTTTAACGATTTGTTGGACGGCAGGTATACGAGTCGAACCACCAACCAATACAACTTCGTCGATATCGGTTTTGCTGAGTTTGGCATCGCGGAGCGCATTTTCGACAGGGATGCGGCAACGGTCAATCAAATCGGAGCAAAGTTCCTCAAATCTTGCACGAGTCAAGGTTGTATCGAGGTGCTTGGGACCATCCTGCGTTGCGGTGATGAATGGCAGGTTGATTTCAGCTTGGGTAACGCTTGAAAGTTCGATTTTGGCTTTTTCTGCCGCTTCGGTCAAACGTTGCAATGCTTGTCTGTCTTTACGGAGGTCGATACCTTCGCTTCTGCGGAATTCTTCAGCGAGGAAGTCAACGATTTTTTTGTCGAAGTCGTCACCACCAAGGTGGGTGTCACCAGAGGTTGCCAATACTTCAAATACACCGTCACCAACTTCGAGTACAGAAACGTCAAATGTACCACCACCGAGGTCAAATACTAAGATGGTTTCGTTGCTCTTTTTGTCGAAACCGTAAGCTAAGGAAGCTGCCGTCGGTTCGTTGATAATCCGTAGAACTTCGACACCGGCAATTTTACCAGCGTCTTTGGTTGCTTGGCGTTGCGAATCGTTAAAGTAAGCGGGAACGGTAATTACTGCTTGAGTAACAGTTTCACCAAGGTACTTGCTAGCATCTTCGACGAGTTTGCGAAGAACTTGGGCAGAAATTTCTTCAGGTGCAAACTGCTTACCTGCACCGGGACAATCTAATTTAACGTTACCGCCGCTTTGTAAAACTTTATAGGAAACTTCTGTAGCTTCGTTTGTAACTTCTTCGTAGCGTCGTCCGATAAAGCGTTTTACTGAATAAAATGTATTTTCGGGGTTCATAACCGCTTGACGTTTAGCGATTTGACCAACCAAGCGATCGCCATTTTTAGCAAATGCGACTACCGATGGTGTTGTCCGAAAACCTTCTGCGTTTGCGATAACTGTGGGTTTACCGCCTTCCATAACTGCCACGCAGGAGTTTGTTGTTCCTAAGTCGATTCCAACTACTTTTGCCATTGTAGGTTCTGGCTCCGTGTATAACTACTAAAATGAGTGTGTGTAATGACAATTTTGAACCAACTGAGCGATAAAGGCAGTCAGTTCAGCATGATAACTTTTGGTTCTGGCTTTATTTAGGGTGAAAACCCATAACTAAGCTGATATATATACTGAGGCTCGTATAGCTGTCCATGAAGGGTGGTTTCCCGAACAATATTTAGGACGGTATGCCTTTTGTTCCTCATGTCTATCTAATTGGCTCGAAATTTGATTTACTTCACTTCGTCTAATGTATGAGAATTAATACTATAAGTAATTCGCGTGAACCGTAAACTTGAAGTGGTGTTTGCCGTCAAAGTCAAGTTTAGGGGGGTAGAGAGTGGAGAATAGGGACATGTAAAGACGCGAAATTAAGATGTAGAGACGCGAAATTTAGCGTCTCTAGTTATGCGATCGCAATTTATAAATAATCAAGTTCCAAATAGTGATATGTGTCTAATTCGTGCTTTGGCTTCGCTCGATGGGTTATCGGTAGGTGATGCTTTTGGTGAGAAGTTTTTTCTACATCCGGATGTGGTAGATAATTTAGTGGCTGCGCGTGCGATTCCCAGACAACCCTGGTACTATACCGACGATACGGAAATGGCACTTTCAATTGTGGCTGTTCTGCGTGAATATGGAAAAATTGACCAAGATAAATTAGCCCAAAGCTTTGCACAACGGTACAATAGCGAACGCGGTTATGGCGCGTCGATGCAGAGCCAAAAAGTTTCTTTCCTCTCTATATGGTAATTGAAAATTCCACTTGGATAGAAGAAGGATACAATGGTCTGGGTAAGAAAATACGGTTTCCCTTATCTGAATTTGATTCATTGTTCTAAGTGGCAAGAAATGATTGCACAAGCCAGATAACTAACTCATTGGTTGAATATCGTTCAACATTTACCGTTTTAAAATCGATTACAAACCGTTTATTGCCTATTCCTTCTTCCATGCTGCAATCTCCCCAGCTACAAACTCGACTTTCTACACCTCTAAAAATCGGCACTTTTGAAGTCAAAAGTCGGGTTTTGCAATCGCCACTTTCGGGAGTTACCGATTTAGTATTTCGTCGCTTGGTACGTCGCTACGCACCCGAATCGATGCTGTATACCGAAATGGTTCACGCATCAAGTTTACAATATGTCAAAGAAATACCAAAAATTATGGAGGTAGACCCAAACGAACGCCCCATAAGTATCCAATTATTCGATTGTCGTCCCCATTTCTTGGCAGAGGCAGCACAAAAAGCGGTCAAAGAAGGTGCGAATACCGTTGATATTAATATGGGCTGTCCGGTAAATAAAATCACTAAAAAAGGTGGCGGTTCCTCGTTATTGCGGCAACCGGAAGTAGCTGAGGCAATTGTGCGGGAAGTGGTGAAAGCTGTCGATGTGCCCGTTTCAGTGAAAACACGGATTGGCTGGGATGATGGAGAAATTACAATACTCGATTTTGCAAAGCGAATGCAGGATGCAGGGGCAAAGATGATTACCGTACATGCTCGAACCCGTGCCCAAGGTTACAATGGCACTGCAAAATGGGAATGGATTGCAAAGGTGAAGGAAGTATTGGAAATTCCTGTAATTGCCAATGGAGATATTTTTTCGGTTGAGTCAGCAGTGCGGTGTTTAGAAGCAACGGGTGCCGATGGGGTAATGTGTTCGCGGGGGACTTTGGGATATCCGTTTTTGGTGGGTGAGGTTGATTATTTCCTGAAAACAGGGGAACTGTTGCCACCACCAACAGCGATTGAAAGATTGGCATGTGCGAAAGAGCATTTACAAGCTTTGTGGGAGTATAAAGGTGACAGAGGGATTCAACAAGCACGGAAGCATATGGCTTGGTATGCTTCGAGTTTTGTGGGTGCTGCGGAATTGCGATCGCATTTGAGTAAAGTTGAAAATGTGCAACAGGGTGTAGAGATAATCGATCGGGCAATTGGAAAGTTGGGAGACTGCGAAATAATTAACGCATCGCAGCTAATTACATGCATGTGATTACTCGTAAACGGTTAAATGAATTTGTTAAACTCTATCCAGATACAAAGAATGCTTTAGCTCAATGGTATCGGTTGTTAAAGGGAAATGAGTTTACTTCGTTTGTTGAACTCCGCGAAATGTTTTCATCGGCAGATCGAGTTAGTAAATTAACCGTATTTAATATTGGTGGCAACAAAGTTCGACTCATTACCGCAATTCACTACAATCGTCAAAAAGTTTATATCCGCGCTGTTTTAACTCATACAGAATACGATGAAGGAAAGTGGAAGGAATAATGCAAAGTTTAAATCTCGATCGCACTATTAATGCTTGGTCATCAATTACCGAAAACGTCTTTGTTCCTCACACCGAAGAGCAATATCAGCGTTTGGTAGAGATGCTTGATTTTCTCATCGATGAAGTTGGTGAAGACGAAGGTCATCCACTTGCGTCTTTAATGGAAGTTATCGGTGTTTTAATTGAAAACTACGAAACGGAACATGTTCCTGAGTTAGAGGAAGTTGCTTGAAAAGTTGGTATTTGGGAATTGCGATCTTCAAAGCGCCTCGTTGCGATCGCACTTGAGTAAAGTTGAAAATGTGCAACAGGGTGTAGAAATAATCGTAAGGGCAATTGAGAAATTGGCAAATGGCTATGAAGTAGAGGAAGAAAGTTTAGTATTGGCATGAACAAGAGGAAAATCAGACATACCACTAAACCTGCCCTATCCCCACCAACCAACCCCAAACAACCAGTACCCGTAAGGGCGGGTTCACCGAAAGCATACAGTAAAATCAGACATACCACTAAACCCGCCCCACCCCACCAACCAACCCCAAACAACCATCCAGTTACATACCCTCAGAAAAAAAGCGCGATACGGCGTATAGCATTGTAGGGGCACGGCGGTGCCGTACTCCTACAGTGGGTTTTTGGTCAAACAAGGGATTTTACCCTCTCGATGCCAGCACGGTCTGATTCCTCGATAAAAACGACGTTATTTATTATCCACAGGAACTAACATATAAGTTACTTGGTTGTCGGGTACATTGCTACTTTCATCGCTAGATGACTTTTTTTCGTCGTCATCCACCTTTTTCGCTACATCTACAGTATCTTTAACAGTTTCAGTAACACCACCCGCTGCACCTTTAACAACTTGCATTGTATCTTTGAAGGTATCGTTAACGTTAACAGCAGTACTTTTAACAGTAACTACAGTATCTTTGATAGTGTCGTTAGTATGAATAGCTGAATTTTTAACGGTATTTCCTAAATCATCGACAGTATCGCTAACGTTTTCAGCAACATTCTTGATTGTATCACCCGCATTTTTGACAGTTTGGTTAACGCTGTCAACAGCAGTTTTGAAAACATCGCTAACGCTCTTAACAGTAAGATTAATTCTTTGAGCCGAACCTTTAAGAGCTAAAATTCCAGCAATTGCTCCGACCGTAGCACCAATGAAACTTGCGATCGCAACTTTTGCAAATGCATTCTCTGTATCTTCTACTACACTAGCATTCGCTTCTTGTTGTGTAAGTAAATTTGTATTTTCTTCCGGCTTTTCTAAAAGCTGATTGTTTCCATTCATAATAATTTTCTCCGTTGTAACAAAAATCAATAATTGACAATTCCATTACACAAGAAGGCGAAATTCAATCTTTTTGACAAGGTAAAATTCTTGTGTAACTCGGACTAACTTTTAAATAGTGGTTAACCGCACTACTTTTGATGCTTAATATAAACCCGGCATAATTGTGCATAACTATATATATAGCAATAGGTTGTAGGATAAGCATCTTGCCTATCCAGTCATCCTATTTCAAATTGCTAATGCATAAAACGCCAAATATTAAGTATTACAACATCATGCGATAAACCACTAACCAACTTCAGCAAAGAAACTCTCAAGTATTTCTTGAGAATGTCAGCTTTCTAGTCGTAACTATTGTCAAGCCGAATTACTTCATCATCCGATACTCGAATAATCGGATCGATTTCATTATCAGCACTCATTGCTGTAATGTAAATTCCCATAGTTTCAGCGTCTCTTTCCACAGGAGTTAGTTCGCTATTACTCTGCTGATTACTTGCAGACATCTTGTCTTGATATTGATAGCTTTGATTGTCGTATTGAGCAACATCATTTGCTGTATCTTTAACTGCATTCGCAGCACCTTCTACAGCTTGATTCACACCTTGAGTTGCACTTCTGGCTACGCTTGTTGCAGTATCGGCAGCACCTTCTACAGCTTGATTCACACCCTGAGTTGTACTTCTGACTGCGCTTGTTGCAGTATCAGCAGTACCTTGGACTACTTGATTAACACCGTCAGCAGTAGCCTTAACAGCATTCGTTGCAGTGTCAGCAACTCCTTTAACAGCTTGGTTAACACCTTCTGCTGTTCCTCTGACAATATCCGACCCAGTTTTTACAACTTGGCTAACACCTTCGGCTGTATTCTGTACCGCATTTACAGTACCTGCTGCTACTTGCTTAGTTCCCTCGGCAACAGTTTCTGCTACGTCTAATGAACCACCAACAACGGTATAACCAACACCTTCAGCAACGCTCTTTACTGCGTCGCCGATACCTTTTGCCGACTGTCCTAAACCTTGACCAACCGTTTTGGCTGCATTTCCCACTCCTTGCATGGCGTGGCTAAGACCTTGAGATGCTCTTTTACCTGCTAAAGCTGCTGCCAGCGACCCCAATGTGCCACCAATTAGTGCGCCAATTAGTACTCGACCGAGTGTATTATCCTTATCTTTGTTTTGGTTGGAACCGTTACCGGATTGGTTATTATTAACCTGATTTCCTGATGCGGGCACGTTGCTTCCTATATTTGTGTCACCGGAACCACCATAGGGTTGATTGTAAGACTGACCTATATTTGTGCCACTCGAATCACCATAGGGTTGATTGTAAGACTGACCTATATTTGTGCTACTAGAACCACCATAGGGTTGACCGTAAGACTGACCTATATTTGTGCTACTAGAACCACTATATGGTTGACCATAAGACTGACCTGTAGACATACGGTTTGGATTTTCGCTATTGAATCCACCATCTCCACTGAATCCACTATCATCTATGTTTCTCTCAGTCGAACCACTGTAGGGTTGATTTTCGGTGATACGGTTAAAATTTTCGCCACGATTTGGAAAAGGTCTATCTTGAACCATGTTAATGATTTCCTTTATTACAAGCGTTTGAAGTACTGAATCGTATCTTAGAAAACCAATTTTGGATTCAAGTTAATAAAAATAAACCTAGTTTACTTTTCATTGACACAATGAAAAATTGGTTTTTCCTATAGAGAATTTGCAATCATAAAATATCCAACCCAACTTTGAGTTTATAAGTAATAGCATACCTACCTCAAAGGATAATTTATTTTTGCAATTCCGATTACAAGAATGAAACCAGGTTTTCAGCGTTATTAACAAATTGGTGTTCTAACGTAAATCTAACAATTGAAGAGAAAAACTAAACTGCCCTAAAGTAGCACTTACCTAAATAAATAATCTATCTCTAGTCGCAGTAGGAAAATCTAGTAAGTATAATATTTCAAATTAAGTTTTTTCTTTACTTTACCAATGACGTAAATACTTAATTAAGTTAGTAAGTAACCAATATTTAATTCGATTAATCGAATATTTTCGGTTGTTTCGAGGCATGATACTGAATATACTCGATTTATTATCCTAGTTCTACCGTTGCGCCTGCCAATATCTTAATCTAGCTAGTCTAAACTAAAAAATATGAAAATACTCTTTATTTGAGGCTCGTTATTTGGTTACTACTTGAAAAATCACGAGAAGCAATAAATAATTTTAAATAACGAAAACTAGTATTAAATAATACTATGTTAAATAATTATCGAGTATTATTACTGTTGAAACTACAGTTATATTTGGTAGTCAAAATTATGCAATTGCTGCATCCAGCACTAACACCATTTTGTTAATCTCGAATTAATCTAAAATTAATTTATAGTTAAGAACGATTAAGTAAAATGATATTTTCATTACTGGTTAAGAATATAATTTAAGTAGGTAGATAGGTAGGAAAAATCATTGTTAGGGAGTAGGGAGTGAGGAATAGGGAGTAGCAAAGAGGGTTTTGGGAGATTTTACGTTTCGTTACATATTTCGCATTTTTAGCGCCTACCGACTTAAATAGTATTTATCTTCAAATTAAGTAACCTTAATGCTGCCATGCTATCAACTCCTCAATCTCTCAATAGCGTCTTAGCGCGTGGTGATTTGCGACGGATACACCATATCGCACTTAACGTTAAAGATATGCAAGCATCTCGGCACTTCTACGGTAATATATTGGGGTTGCACGAACTAACTGGTCACGAAATTCCCGAAACCCTAGCAAAACTAGTTGTATGCGGAAAAGTCGCCAACTTTGTAACACCCGATGGAACAGTAGTGGATTTATTTTGGGAACCTGAGTTAACACCACCCGACCCCGACCCCGAACGTACTTTTACAAGAGCGTATCATCTGGCTTTTGATATTGCGCCAAATTTATTTGACCGCGCAGTGCAAGTTTTGCGAGAGAATGAAATTGCGATCGCACACGGTCCAGTCACCCGTCCCACTGGTAAAGGTGTATACTTTTACGACCCCGACGGATTTATGGTCGAAATTCGTTGCGACCCAACTTAATCGAGTTAGGAGTGAAGAGTTAGGAGTTAGGAATTGGGAGTTAGGAGTTAGAAGTGAAGAGTTATAAGTTAAGAGTTATAAATTATAAGTAATTGAATAAGATTCTAAAATTTACTAATTCAAAATTACAAAGCTAAGTATCTTAAATTCCTATCTCCCAACTCCCAACTCCCAACTCCCAACTCCTAACTCCTAACTCCTAACTCCTAAC
The DNA here is from genome assembly GCA_964242965.1 of uncultured Calothrix sp. Classification (GTDB taxonomy): domain Bacteria; phylum Cyanobacteriota; class Cyanobacteriia; order Cyanobacteriales; family Nostocaceae; genus JANNFJ01. The sequence continues at coordinate 20,355 of CAXTCQ010000142.1, forward strand.
TCCTAACT